>JBDTUA010000035.1:0-23315 GCA_040007995.1 Gemmatimonadota bacterium
CGCGCGCCACGCCCCGCTCCACGTAGGTGAAGCCATTCGCGAGGGTAAAGGCCAGCTCCTGCGCCGCTGTGGCACCTGCTTCGCGAATGTGGTAGCCCGAGATCGAGACCGTGTTCCACTTCGGCGCGTGCTCCGCTCCCCACGCAAACAGGTCGACGATCAGGCGCAACGCCGGTTCAATCGGGTAGACCCAGGCGTGCTGCGCCATGTATTCCTTGAGGATGTCGTTCTGGACCGTCCCCATGATCTGGTCGGCACGCACGCCCTGCTTCTCGGCGGCCGCCACGTAAAAACAGAAGAGGATGACCGCTGGACCGTTGATCGTCATCGACGTCGACACCTTGTCGAGCGGGATGCCGTCGAAGAGCGTCTCCATGTCCGCGAGCGACGAGACGGCCACTCCGGTCTTCCCCACCTCGCCCTCGGAGCGGGGATGATCCGAGTCGTAGCCCATCAACGTGGGAAAGTCGAACGCCGTCGACAGGCCGGTCTGTCCGTGTTCGAGCAGAAACTTGAAGCGCTCGTTGGTCTCGTGGGCGGTGCCGAATCCGGCGAATTGACGCATCGTCCACAGCCGACCGCGATAGCCCGTCGCGTGGATGCCGCGGGTATACGGAAAGTCGCCCGGGAGTGGAAGGGCGAGGGGATCGCCGCCCATCACGTCGAGAACCGAGTAGACCGGGTCGACCTCCTTCTCGGAGTTCACCCAGGCGATGTCCCGCTTGCTGCCGGCGTCGTATCGCGCCCGCCAGCGGTCCACCTCGGCGCGGAGTCGGACGAGCTCTTCCTGCTGTTCCCGCACCGTCTCTGAAAGGTCGCGCATCGACGTCATGTGACCGTCCTCGTTAGGATGCCGGCACCACGACGCAGCAACTCGTCGGCGATGCCAAACGGCGTGCGGCTCCCCGTCTCAACGTCCGCGAGGGAGTCTTCGACAAAAGCCTGTATTTCCGGGTCCGCGAAGACCCGGCGACGGAGCCGCTGTTCCGCCACCTCGAGGATCTGCTCGCGCCAGCGGACGCGCCGTCGCCGGGCCAACTCCCCGCTCGCCTCAAGATAGCGGAAATGCCGATCGAACGCGTCGATCAGCTCGGCGATGCCCTCGCCCTTGGAGGCCACGGTGCGCAGCACCGGAGGGACCCATTGCACGGCCTGCTCACCCTTGGCGGCCTCTCGCGCCACGCGTCCCGGATTCGCGATCCCCCCGAGGTCGACGCCATGATGCGCGGGCGCCTGCTGCAGCCCCCTGCCGGAACGCATCCCGAGCATCAGCTCGATGTCGTTGCGCACCCGGTCGGCCCCCGGGCGATCGGCCTTGTTCACCGCGAACAAGTCGGCGATCTCCATCAGCCCCGCCTTAAGCGCCTGGATCGAGTCTCCGGACTCCGGCACCAGGACGACGAGTGTGCTCTCCGCTGAGCGCGCAATGTCCAGCTCACTCTGTCCCACCCCGACCGTCTCCAGCAGGATACGGTCGAAGCCGAAGGCGTCGAGCACGTCCGCCACGACCCGGGTAGACGACGAGAGTCCGCCCAACGACCCGCGCGTCGCCAGCGAGCGGATGAAGACGCCGGGGTCGAGCGCGACCGACTCCATCCGGATCCGGTCGCCGAGCAGCGCGCCCCCGGTGAAGGGAGAGGTGGGATCCACGGCGACGATCCCGACCGTCAGCCCGGCGGCGCGATAGGCCAGCGTCAGCTGCGTGGTCAGGGTGCTCTTCCCCGCCCCCGGCGGCCCCGTAATCCCGATGCGTCGCGCGCGTCCAATGCGGGGATGCAGCTGCGACAGGAGGCGATCGAAGCCCGCCCGCTGGTTCTCGACGATGCTTACCGCGCGCGCGAGCGCGGCAGGGCGCCGCAAGTCGAAGTCGGTGAGCAGGCGCGCGAGCGCTGGCGGGAGCGGGAGCGAAGCGTCTGGTCGGTTCACGAACGGGGACGGATCAGGGACTCAGGCCCGCGCATCGCGCGCGGGATCGGGGCGAGGCGGCGCGTCCGGCTCGTCGTGTTCGTCTCGAATATCGCCCACAAGCTCCTCCAGCAGGTCCTCGAGCGTCACGATCCCCGCCACATGCCCACCGTCGTCACGCACCACGGCGAAGTGACGGCGCTCGCGCAGCATCCGGAATAAGAAATCGTTCGCCGGCATGCGCGTCGTGGCTTCGGCGACCGGGCGGAGCGCGGGCGGCTCGGCGTGCTCCATCTGCATGAGGTCAAAGGCATGCAGCATCCCGACGACGACGTCGAGCGTGCCGCGGTAGATCGGGACGCGACTGTATCCCGACTGCGCCAGCTGTCGCGCAACCTCGTCGGGCGGCGTGTCTTCGTCGATGGCGAAGACATCCTTCCGCGGCGTCATGACCTCTCCCAGCGTCTTCGCCCCGAACTGCACCACGCCTTCGATGATGGCGATCTCGGTGTGATCGCCGACTCCCTCGAGTTCTCCCTCGCGCAGCAGCTCCTCCAGCATCTCCGCGTCCGTTACGTGCTCCGCGATCGCCTCGCGATGCGACTCACCGGTAATGCGGCGGGCAACCACGAGGAGGGGCATGAACAGGAACTCGACAACGCGGAGGATGGGAAGGAGAAACGGAATCAGCGGAATCGACCAGCGGCGCGCCACCGCCCGCGGAACCAGCTGCCCCGCCAGGAGCAATGCGAGCGCATATGCCACCACGGCCTCGCCGCGTCCGACCGCTCCCCCCGTGACCGACGTCCCGATGAAGGTGCCGGCCAGGAAAACCGCCATTGCGACGCCGGTTGTCGCCGCCAGGAGCAATCGTTGCGGACGCTCCAGGTACAGCGCCGCGGTTCGCGCGCCGCTCAAGCGGCGCTCCACCCAGTGGCGCAGCCAGATCCGGCTGACCGAGCGCACCGCTGTCGCCGCCGCGGTCAGGCAGGCGACGATGATGATCGTCACGACGAGGAGCGTGGCGTGCGTCACTCCTCCTCCTGCGCGCGCCACTCGGTCGGTTCGGCCGGCGCCAGTCGCTCGAGGTAGATGCGCTGCACACGGCGGCGCACCACGCGTTCGACGACGAGGCGGAAGCCGGCGAGCGTCAACTGTTCGCCGTTCTGCGGTACGCGACCGAGGATCTCATACACCAGCCCGCCCAGCGTCGACACCTGATCGTGATGCAGGTCGACCCCCAGGATCTCGGACAGCTCGTCCAGCGTGAGTCGCGCGGAAACCCAGTAGCGATCGGTCCCTTCCCGCTCGACCGGCGCTTCCTCCTCGTCGTACTCGTCGCGAATGTCGCCGACGATCTCCTCAAGCACGTCCTCGATGGTGATGAGCCCAGCGGTCCCGCCGAATTCGTCCGCCACGATGGCGATATGCATCCCGCTCGACTGGAAATCGCGGAGCTGCTCGTCGGCCTTCTTCGCGCCGGGGATGAAGACGGCCGGACGGACGACTGTCGTCCAGTCGTCTGGCACCTCATCCGCGAAGATCGAGTTCAACAGGTCCTTTGCGAAGAGAATGCCGACCACGTCGTCGATCGACTCCCCGAACACGGGGATGCGCGCGTGTTCTGAACTGCGCACGCGGTCCACCACCTCCGACCACGGCGTGTCCCGGTCGATCGCGACGATGTCAACGCGCGGGACCATCAATTCGTGCACCTCGGTCTCGCCGAGTCGGAAGACGCCGGTGAGGAGTCGCTCCTCCTCCTGGGTCACCTCCGCCTCGGCGGCGACGACCTGCCGGAACTGCTCGGCCGTCGCCTCCCGTTCTCCGTCGTGATCCGAGGGCGGGGGGAGGAGGCGATGGAGCAGCGCGTCGATCCCGCCGCCTAACGCGGCGATCGGGTTCAGCAGGCGCTCGATGGCGCGGATGAACGGATACAGTCGCAACGCCGCCCGCGCGCCCCGCACGGAGCCGATGCTGCGCGCGAGCGACTCTGTGAGCCCCACCAGCGCCAGCCCGGCGAGGAGTCCGTACAGGAGCGCATCCCCGCGCGAACGCGCGGCGAGGTCGAGTGCGATGGCGACACTCATCCCGCCGGTAAGCTGCGCCATGACCCGGGCGAAGGCGAGTGACCGATGCGCGCGCTCGCGACGCGCGTGCAGCGACCGCAGCGGCTCGACGAGCCCCCCGTCGGGCGACAGGGCGAGCATCGCCCCATCGGCAGCGGCGCAACTCGCCGCCACGCCGGCCGCGACCACTGCGGCTCCCCACGCGATCATCACGGAGGTCGTCACCAGGCACCGCCACGGCGCATCCGTTCCACCCAACGCTCCTGGCGTCGCCACATCGGGGAGCGCATCCGGCCTTCTCCCTCGGGATGTTCCCAACCGAGCGCGTGCAGCACCCCGTGAATCGTCAGCCGCGCGATCTCCTCCCGCACCGCGCATCCTGCCGCCCGCGCATTCTCGCGCGCGACCGCCGAGGCGATGTACACGTCGGCGACGAGCGGCGCGCCCGGCACGCGGGACGCGTGCTGGAGCGTGATGATGTCGGTAGGGCCGGCGACCCCGAGATGCCGGCGGTGCAGCCGGGCGATCTCGCGATCGTCGACGAAGGTGATGGCGAGCATTGCCGATCGGCATCGCTCACCGAGGAGCACCTGCTCGGCGATCTCCGACACGCGCTGACGGCTGAGCGGCAATCGTCCCGCCGCGCTCGACACGTGAATGTCGACGACGGACGGCGGACGCGCGTTCGGCGGAGGGTCGTCGTCCATGCGGTTCAGGCGCCCAGGTCTTCGGCGTACGCCCGGATGATCTCCCGCACGAGGCGATGGCGCACGACGTCCACGTCGGACAGGTAGTGGATCGCGATCCCCTCGATGTGCGAAAGAATGCGCTCGATCTGCAGCAGTCCCGACTCCTCGCGCTTCGGCAGGTCAATCTGCGTCTTGTCGCCGGTGATCACCGTCTTCGAATTCCCGCCCAGTCGCGTCAGGAACATCTTCATCTGCGCGTTCGTGGCGTTCTGCGACTCGTCGAGGATCACGAAGGCGTCGTTGAGCGTACGCCCGCGCATGTACGCCAGCGGCGCGATCTCGATCACCCGCGTCTCGAGCGCCTTCTGCATGCGCTCGGCTGGCATCATGTCCTCGAGCGCATCGTACAGCGGGCGCAGGTAGGGATCGACCTTGGCCTGCAGGTCGCCCGGCAGGAAGCCGAGGCTCTCGCCCGCCTCGACCGCGGGTCGGGCGAGGATGATGCGCTTCACGCGCTTGCGGGTCAGGGCGTCCACAGCCGCCGCCACCGCGAGATAGGTCTTGCCCGTTCCCGCCGGACCGATGCCGATGACGATGTCGTGGTCGGCGATGGCGCGCAGGTACTCGCCCTGGCCGGGCGTCTTGGGCTGGATGACGCGGCGCACCCCGGGGAGGGCGATGCGGTAGTCATCGCTCGTGCCGTCGCGCGTCGCCTCCAGCGAGAGACGCAGGACATCGTCGGACTCGAGCGTCGTCCGCTGGCGGGCCGCGTCGATCATGCGCTGGGCGATGGCGACGGCGCGGTCCACCGTCTCCGCGCTCCCGCTGATGGAGAGTACGTCGCCACGCAGCGCGACGCGCGCGCCCGTGACGCGTTGCAGCTCGACCAGGTTGGAGTCGTGCACCCCGGCGAGCGTCAGGGGATCCGCCCCTTCGGCGTTCAGGCGTTGCGTGATCGTCTCTTCAGGCACGATTCAATCCGTGATGGTGAGGTGGAGCGCCTGAAGGTCGTCCGCCTTGACCGGCGTGGGCGCCCCTTCGAAGAGGGCGCGTGCCGCCGTCGTCTTGGGGAAGGCGATCACGTCGCGCAGCGACGGCGCTCCCGCCAGGAGCATCGCGATGCGGTCGAAGCCAAGGGCGAAGCCGCCGTGTGGTGGCGCTCCCGCCGCCAGGCCGTCCAGCAGGAATCCAAAGCGACGCTGCTGGTCCTCGGCCTCGATCCCGAGCAGGCGGAAGATCAAGCCCTGGATCGCCGGATCGGTGATGCGGATCGACCCGCTCCCGAGTTCGTTGCCGTTGTAGACGGCGTCGTAGTGCTGTGCACGACACCGTCCGGGATCGGATTCGAGAAAGGCAAAGTCGTCGGCGTGCGGCGAGGTGAACGGGTGATGCGCCGGGACGTATTGCCCGCTCTCCGCGTCGCGTTCAAAGAGCGGGAAGTCGAACACCCAGCAGAAGGCGTGGGCGTGCAATTGGGGGATGCCGGGACGCTTGAGGGCGAGCGTGCGCACCGCGTGCAGCGCCGGCGACGTGATCGCATCGGGACCGACCACCGCCAGCAGCAATTCGCCCGGGCTCCCGCCCAGCGCGTCCAGCGCCGTTGCGCCAATGGCCTTCACGCCCTGCCCTTCCCACCCCGCCTCGGTGCGCTTGGCCCAGATCAGCCCCCCGGCCCTGGCGTCCTTCGCCACCGCGGCAAAGCCGTCGATCTCCTTGCGCGACGCGTCCGCACCGCCCGGCACGCGCACCCCGCGCACCCGCCCGCCGCTGCCTAACGCTTCCTGCACGAACGGCGCGGCGTCGCTCCCCACGTGTCCGCTCAGGTCCTCGATCTCGACGCCGTAGCGCAGGTCCGGCTTGTCCACGCCGAAGCGCTCCATCGCCTCCTTCCAGGTCAGCTGCGAAAACGGGCGCGGGATGTCGTGTCCCGCCTCGTCCCACAGCGCCACCAGCACCGTCTCCACAACCTGCTGGACGTCGGCGGCACTCACGAAGCTCGCCTCCAGGTCGATCTGGGTGAATTCGAGCTGGCGATCGGCGCGCAAGTCCTCGTCGCGGAAGCAGCGGGCCAGCTGGAAGTACCGGTCGTATCCGGCGACCATCAGAAGCTGCTTGTAGATCTGCGGCGACTGCGGGAGGGCGAAAAACTCCCCGCGGTGCATGCGGCTCGGGACGAGGAAGTCACGCGCCCCCTCCGGCGTCGGCTTGGTGAGGATCGGAGTCTCGATCTCCAGAAAGCCGAGCGCAGACATCGTGCGCCGTGTGCGTTGCAGCAGGCGGTGGCGCATGATCAGGTTCGCCTGCAACTCCGGTCGGCGCAGGTCGAGGATCCGGTGCTTCAGGCGCAACTCTTCCGCCGCGAGCTTTTCGCCCTTGCCACGGGCGACCGGAATCGCCGGCGTCACCGCCGGACCGACCACCCGCGCCGACGCCGCACGCAGCTCGATCGCTCCTGTCTCCAAATCGGGGTTGCGTCCCTCTGGCGGTCGCGCCACGACCTCGCCCTCGATAAGGACCACCGTTTCCGCCGTGAGGCGCTCCGCCACCTGCAACGCGTCCGCCGAGGCCGCCCCGGGTGCAAAGGAGACCTGCAGGAGCCCAGCGCGGTCGCGCAGGTCCACGAACACAAGCCCCCCGAGGTTGCGGGCGCGATGGACCCAGCCCCCCACGCGCACGCGCTCGCCGATGTGCACTTCGCGCAGGTCGCCGCACAGATGCGTGCGAAGGGCGGTCGCCATCGGGTCGGTACTCGTCACGTCCTGCGCTCCCGGCGCGGCAGCGCCATGTACGAAAGTGAGACGCCGATCGTGGCCCCCGCCACGTCGGCGACCCAGTCGAGCGCGTCGGCGCTGCGACCGGGGATCCACAGCTGATGACACTCGTCCGCCGCCGCCATCAACGCGATCGCGCCGAGCGCCAGTCCGACCGTCCGCGCTCCGGCCGTGCGTGCTCCGGCCGTGCGTGCTCCGAGCGCGCGCCCTTCACGTGTGTGCGGCTCGCGCGAAGACAGCGCACGCACCAGGAGTGCACCGAGGACGCCGTACAAGCTCGCGTGCACGATCTTGTCGAAACCGGGAAAGACCCGGACCGTGGGGAGGGCCGCCCCCGGCACCGACGTCGCGATCAGGATCAGCGTCCCCCACACGACACTCGGCACCCAGCGCCGAGTCACGCTCATGCGCGGTCTGGCCAACGCGCGACTCCCGTACGCCGCACGCGGATCGGGCCGCGTAGACACGGCGAACAGGGCGATCGGTCGACTGACATTCGTGGCATGGGGCGAGCAGGGAGGGACTCGGGTGCACTGCGAACGGCGCGCCGTCGAGCCAACGACATTCGTCCGATCGAATCTACGGGTCGCGCAGGCGCGGTGGTAGCCGACGAGTTGACCTGCGCCCGGGGATCCGATAAGCTCAACCTCATGTCACGCCTTGCGTTGGAGGGTTTAACCAACGCGTCTGGGGGCCTTCCGGCCCCTGTACACATCGCCGACACGTTTTCTACGCGGGCCATTCCGACCTCGCGCGCCTACCGCTTTCCGCCGCCCGCTCCCGCGTGAAGACCAACCTACTCAATCTCGTCCCGAGCGACGCTGCCGAGGTGCTCGCCACCTTCTTCGCGGCGCGCGGCGAGCCGGCGTACCGCCTGCGCCAGGTGCTGCCGGCGCTCTGGCAGCAGCCGGTCGCCTCGTTTCAAGCGATCAGCACGCTTCCCGCTGCACTGCGGGAGGCACTCGACGCCGAGTTCGAGCTGCCGCGGCTGGAACTCACCACGCGCCAGTCGTCGGCAGACGGTACCGAGAAGTTTCTCTTCCAGCTGCACGACGGCCAATCGATCGAAACGGTTGCCATCCCGGACGGCGATCGGATGACATTCTGCATCTCCTCGCAGGCCGGGTGCGCCCTGCAGTGCGCCTTCTGTGCCACCGGCTTGATGGGCTTTGCGCGAAACCTGCAGGTGGCCGAGATCGCGGGGCAGGTGCGCGAGTTGGCGCTCCTCGATCCGCCGATCCGCGCGACCAACATCGTGTTCATGGGAATGGGCGAGCCCCTCATGAACTGGGACAACGTCAACGCAACGCTGACGGTCCTGAACTCACCGGATGGCTGCGGGATCGGGGCGCGACATATCACCGTATCGACGGTCGGCGTCCTTCCGGGCATCCTCGCACTCGGCGCGCGTCCCGAGCAGTTTCGCCTGGCGATCTCGATTCACGCACCGAGCGATGCGCTCCGCCGCACGCTCATGCCGATCAACGTCAAATATCCATTGCAGGAGGTGATCCGCGCCGCGGCCGACTTCGACCGGCGGGTGACGTTCGAGTACGTGATGCTCGGCGGGGTGAACGACCAGCCGTCGCACGCCGAGGAATTGGTGGCGCTGGCCCGGGCGTGCGCGGCCTTCGTGAACCTCATTCCCCTGCATCCCGGCGGAGCCGGCAACTTTACCCCGACTACCGCGGCCAGCATTCGCGGCTTTGCCGACCGGTTGCGACGCGCCGGTGTCGAGGTGGCCATTCGCAAGAGCCGCGGCAAGGATATCGCGGCCGCCTGCGGGCAGCTACGGGTAGAACGCCTCAGGCGGCGTGTGCACGACCTTCCCGACCAGGATGGTGAGGTCGACGTAGCGGGAGCTGTCGGGTCGGGACTCGACGGCGGCTCCGCCTAACGCCCTGCTGGCCAGCTGCGCCCACTCCGGGTGTCCGGTGCGGTCCAGCACGAGCGTTGAGTCGCGCGACGGCCCTTCCCCGGCGTACTTCACCACGTCGAAGCCGGCATCCCGCAAGTAGAGTGAGACGAGGCGGGCCTGGCCGCGAACCGTGGTGGTGTTGAGGACCTCGACCCGGATCCGCGTGCCGATCGGCACCACGCGCGGCACCGGCGCCCCCTGGGCGGGTGGCTGCTCCACCCCCCCAGCGCCGCCGCGCCCGACCGTCCACCAGGCCGCCGCGCCCATCACCACGACGAGGGCGGCCCCGAGCGCCACCACGCGCTTCATCGAACGCGGTTCCACAGTGCCACCGTCTCGGCGAAAATTGTCTTCCCTTCCCGCAGCGTCCACTCGATCCGGGTGCGCACCACCTGTCGGAAGACGCCGTCGAAGTCCAGCGGAACGTGCGACGCGAGGAAGGCGCGGTCGGACTGGGAGAAGGGACGCCCAGGCTCGAGGTAGTCGGCCATGAACAGCGCCCGACCTACCGAGCCCCACTCCGGATTCCCCAAGGTGTGCCAGCGAATCGCCTCGAGCAGGTCGGTACGTATTTCACCCTCCGCCGCGAGGCGATCGGCGACCGCCGGACCGTGCAGCACACTGTCGGGCAAGGCAGGATCGGGCATCGCCAGCCGCAATTCCGCCACCGGGGCGTCGCGCAAGGCATCGTGGTAGCGCCCCGCATCGTGCCACGTCCGCCGTTCGGCCGCGGTGAGGTGTAGTGCGTCGCTCCACCGATCGAGCAGCGCCGTCACCCGGGCGATGTGGGCGCGGCGACGCTCACCCACCTGCGCCCACGTCGGGAGCACCGGGTAGTCGGTCGCGGTCGCCGCCGCTGGCAGGGAGGGATCAGGAAGGGAGGTCAAGGGGGCGCAACCTATGGCGGCGCAGGAGGAGCGTCAATTTCAGCCCTGTCCAAGTCGCGTCAGGCGACGCGCGAGTTCAGCCAGATACGTGGCCAGTTCCCGCAGTTCGCGCGTGGCCCCTTCGACTTCGTGCAGGGAGCGCGCCTGCGACTGCGCCGTCTCGGCGACCTGCGCCGCGCCTTCCCGGTTTCGATGCGAAATCTCTGCGATGCGTGTCATGCGCTCGCGCACCTCGCCGACTGCATCCTCCTGCGTCCGCGACACCTCGGCAATCCGCTTCGCCCAACTCGCTGCCGATCGTGACGACTCCACGACCTGCGCCATCGCGTCGCGCGCCGATTCCGAGAGTGATTCGACGTCCGACACCATCGCCTGCCCCCGGTCCATCTGGCGCGTGGCGCGCTCCATCTGGCCGGCGAGCGTCGCCACCAGCCCGCTCGCGTCGTCCGACGCGCGCCCGCTTTGCTCGGCAAGCTTCCGGATCTCTTCCGCGACAACCGCAAACCCTCGCCCTTCTTCGCCGGCGCGGGCCGCTTCGATGGCGGCGTTCAGCGCCAGGAGGTTCGTCTGCTCGGCGAGGTCGCGGATCACCCCGATGAACGACGTGACGCGGCGCGCCTCCACGCCCAGATCCGCCATCAACGCCCCGCTCTCCCCCACGAATCCCTTGGCGCTGACGAGGCGTTCGATCGCGGTGCCGATCGTCGCGCGATGCTCCGTCGCGATCTGCACCGCATGATCGCTCGACCCCGCCGCCTCGCGCGCGTCGCGCGCGATCGAGGACATGGTGGCGTACACCTCGGCCGATGCGTCGCGACCGCGGGCCGCCAGGTCGCTCTCCTCAGCCACGGAGCGGGAGATCTCACCGGCCAGCCGGGCGACGGTCTCCGCGCCGCCGCGCAGTTGGTGCGCCGACTCGTTCATCGTCGTAACCTGACGTTCGAGCCGGGCGACCGAGTCCACGAGCGGCCGCCGCAGATCCTGGATGTGTAGCGTCGTGGCGAGCTGGCTCGCGAAGCGCTGGACGACCGCGAGCTGTTTCGGGCCGTAGGTCCCGCGCTTGTGATGCTCGAGTTCGAGCACTCCCACCGTGCGCTCGCCGAAACGGAGCGGCATCACGACGACGCTGCGCGCCGAGGAGTTCCCTTGCCCGAGTCGAGCATCGTTGGCGGCATCGCTCACGACGACGCCGCGCCCGGTGGCCAACACTTCGTCGCGCAGGACCCGCCCCGCGGGCGAGGGCTCGATCGGAGGATCGATCAGTCCGTCGCGCCCCGTGAACAGCAGGCGCGGGCTCCCATCCTGCAGGCGATGGATTCGAAACTCACGCCAATCGACGAGACGATTCGCCAACCCGGCAATCCGGGCGAAGGCATCGCCGAGCGATGCGTCGCTCGCCACGACCAGTTCCATCTGGTGGATCTTGTTCAACTCCTCGGCACCGATCGCTTCCTCGATGATGCGCTGGAAGAGCAGCGCCGAGAAGGCGAGCGCCACGGCCACGACGACCCATCCGGCCAGCCCGACGTTCGTCACGGTGAGGACGACGAGGAGTACTGCCGCCGAGGAGGCGCCGAAGGCAATGACTTCGTAGCGCAGGATGAGCGAGCGCTCGTCGGCTAGGAGCTTGTCGCGGATGAGGAGCGAGAAGTACTGGAGTGCGCGCGAGACGACAAAATAGGCGAAGACGAACACCGACATCGCCGGCACGCCCTCGGCCGAGAGTGTTCCCGTCAGCTGCACGTTGAGCAGGGCCGCGGTTGCCGCATAGGCGCCGTAGGCCGCCACGAGCGCCAACGCCTCGCGTCCGGCGTTCACCCAGGCCCACGAGAGCGCCTTGCGTTGCACAAGCCAGTCGGTCGCCAGCACGCCCACGAAGACGGCGATCGCCGTCGCGCTGGCCCCGAGGATGAGGGCGCCTGCCATCGCGGCGACCGGCGAGCCGGTCAGGACGGAATACTTGGTGAGGGCGATCGGCCGCATGCGCAGCGCAATTGTCGCGACGAGGACGACGCCCAGCCCGATCGGATGCGTCGCCCAGCGCGGATCGGCGACCGCCAGCGCCCCGACCACGGCGGTGCCGGCAATCGCGATTCCTCGCGTGATCAGGTCGACGCGCAGTCGCACGTCAGATGGAATCGAGAGCCTGGCGCAGCTCCACGGTAATGGCGCGGGCCGCATCGACCCCCGATTCCGCCGCCTTGACGATCGCGCTGCCGACAACGATGCCGTCGGCGAGGCGCCCGATGGTCTTCGCCTGCGCGCCGGTAGAAACCCCAAACCCGACGCAGATGGGAAGGTCGGTCGCGGTTCGCAGTCGTGCGATACTGTCGGGCAGGTCGCGCGCGACATCGGACTGCATCCCCGTCACGCCCAGCCGTGAGATCAGGTAGACGAACCCACGTCCATGTCGCGCGATCTCGCGCATCCGGTCGACCGGTGTCGTCGGCGCCACAAGGCGCACGAAGGCGAGCGGTCCGGCACCGATCCACGACTCGCGCTCGGGGTCGGCCCCCACCGGGACATCGGTGATCAGGATGCCGTGGACTCCGGCATCGGCGGCCCGTACCAGGACATCGGGACCGGCGGCGAGAATCGGGTTGAGGTAGCTGAAGAGCACCACTGGAATCGAGAGCGACGCCGCACGGACCATGTCGAGCACCTGCGGAAGGCCCACGTGGTGCTCCAGCGCGACCTGCGAGCTCCGCTGGATCACCGGACCATCCGCCATCGGGTCGGAGAACGGGACGCCGACCTCGAGCACGTCCGCCCCTCCCTCCTCGAGCGCTCGCATGAGCGCGACGGATTGTACGGGATCCGGATGCCCTGCGGTCATGTAGGTCACGAGCGCCCGCCGACCGGCACGCGCAAGGGTCTCGAAGCGGAGCGAGAGTGGATCAGAGGAAGTAGTCGCCGACATTGATTCCGTAGCGCTCAGGGTTTTCCGTCTTGATGATCGTGCGGGCAAACGAGCCGTCTGGCCGCTGTTCCGTCAGGTCGGACAGATGGCCGGGAAAGAGCACGTTGCCGCGATCGTCACTGACGACGCGCACGATAGGGCGTGAAATGGCGCTCGGGTTGGGATTGGTCGCGTGCACCACGGCCAGCTCGAAGGTGTCGAGCACCACCAACGTGCCGACCGGGAAGACGCCTAACAAGTTGATGAAGCCCTTCACCACCACGGGGTCCATGCCGCGGCGCGGGTTGTCCCGCATGCCGGCCAGCACCGCGGCAGGTGACATGGGCACGGTCTGGTACGCCCGACGCGAGGTGGCGGCGTCGAACCCGTCGGCCACTGCCACGATCCGGCTGAAGATGCTCTGGAGGCGCGAGCGGGTGCTCTTCGGGTAGCCACTCAGGTCCGACTTCATGTGGTGCTCGTACGCGACGACCATGGCCCGGAACGGGAGTTCCTGCTGCCCGCGCATGTGGAAGAGTGCGAGCACGCCGAGCCACGGATGCGCGGCCAGCCAACGCCAGTCCTCGTCCGTCAGGCCGCCGGTCTTGTTGAGCACAGCCAGCGGGACACGCGACTTGCCGATGTCGTGGAAGAGGGCTGCCAGCCCGAGGTCGTACAGCTGCAACTTGCTCAGGCCGAGTCGTCGTCCCAGCGCGACCGAAAAGATGCAGACGTTGACGGAGTGCGTGAAGGTGTACTCGTCGTAGTCGCGGATCGTCGTCAGTCCGACGAGCGACGTCTCCTCGTTCAGGATCTGGTCGACGATCGTCTGGACGACTCGCTTGATCTTCTTGATGTTCGGCGACGCGCCCATGCGTATGGAGTTCATCACCTCCTTCGTCACCGCGACCGACTGCGAGTAGGTCCGCTTGGCCGCCTCCTTGGCTCGCTGCCGGAAGTCGGTGTCATCCTCGGCGACCAGCGGTGCCCCGAGATCGAACACCGTCACTCCGGCCGCGGCCAATTTTTCCGTCACGTCGAAGGCGGTGACGTCCTCCCCTGTCTTTCCCTGGCTGAGCAGGAGCGAGAGGAAGACGAGCCAGTCGCGCGGCTGCGCCGTCTCCGTCACGCGGACCGACCCGATCCCGCAGGCGCGCAGCGCGGAGAGGATCTGCGAAAAGCTCGCGTAGTTGTCGAGGTCGAGCCGGAGGCGCGTCGAGTTGACGAAGATGAATTCGTTCGAAGCCCGCAATTCCACTTCCTGCTCACGCTCCAGCAGCGCCTGGGCCGACTCCGCCACGTCGCTCAACGCGTTTCGCACCGCCTCATTTTCCGGTGGGTACAGGCGGATCACCCGCATCGCGCCATAAATGCTCACGATCAGCTGGCGCCCGGCACGTCGAATGTAGGTGTCGCCGGACAGGTCGCTGACCGAGACCTGGGCGCGCGCGCCGCCGGCCGGGGTGCGCCCGGCAGTCCGTCCGACTCCCGCCCCCGGCGTCGGGCGCGCTCCGTTCACGCGACCCCGCCGCGCAGCGCGCGGTTCACCGCATTGCGCACCAGGATCTCCTTGTCCGACGACGCGCGGCGCAACGCCTCGTTGGCGTCTGTCGAGCCCACGCGTCCGAGCGCCATCGCGGCACAGGCGCGCAGTTCCGGATCCTCGCGCCGCCCGAAGAAGCCCTTCGCGTTGAGGAGTCCGTCCAACAGGGGAACGCCCCCGTCGCCGCACATTGCGCCGAACGCCTCGAAGAGCGCCATGCGCTCCGTGAGGTCGGCCTCCTGCAGGCGCTTGCCCTTGATCGCTCCCTCGATCCGGGCGAGCGCGGGACGGTGGACGCGCGCGCCGAACGCCCGGATGGTGGCGACCCGCACGTCGCGCGAGGCGTCGTCGATCGTGCGCTCCAGTTGCTGCAACGCCCCCGGCGTGGCGATCTCGGCCAGCGCCTGAACCGCCGCCAGCCGCACGTCGGTATCGGCCTGCCCCATCAGGCGGGCGAGCGCCGGCACGGCCGCGGCCGCACGCATCGCGCCGGCCCGACGAATCGCCTCGAGTGCCACGTCGCGCTCCGTCGCACCGATGAGGCGGACGAGCTCCGCGGTGTTGGCGGCCGCCAGCCGCTGCCCAGCCGCCTCAAGCAGCGTGCGGATGCGGGGGTTCTGCAACCGCCCCAACCAGGAAAAAATTGTCGCGAGCGCGCTCACCCGCAGCTGGTCGAAGAGTTCGTTCAGCTCGCCCTGCTCGGGAAGCTCGGTGCGCTCCTCGAGCGACTGCAGGAGCTGGGAGAGTGCCTCCGGCTCGCTCATCCGGTTGGGGAGCGACAGCAGCGTCTCGCGCTGCATCGGCGTGAGGTCACGCGCCCGGGTCGCGGCGAGGTTCACCTCACGCAGCAGGTGTGCGACCGTGCGCAGCTGGCCGACGGTGAGCAAGTGGACGAGCAGGTTGTCGAGCACCCCGACGATCTCGTCGCGGATCGCGGTGTCTGCCTGCACCTCGTACACATCGAGCAGGATCGCCACCACGTTCCCGCGAAGATCGGCCGCGTACTCGCCGGCCACGGCGTCGCGCAGGTACTCGACCTCCCGTTCGTCGAGGAAGTACAAGGTCGCGTCGAAGTCGTCGAGATTCACGACCCCGGCGGGGAGGATCGCTTCCTCGGGCGGCGATTGCACCTGCATCGGATCCACGAGGCGCTCTTCCCGCGCGGCATCGGGCACGTCGAGCGGCGCCGCCCCCTCCATCGAGACGTCGATGTACCGGTAACGCACGTAGGCGAATTCCTGCTCCCACAGCAGGGTCAGGAGGTCATCCTCGTCCGGCGACGCCTTGCGCACGCGCGTGAGGATGTCGATCAAGGTGACCAGCTCCTGCTGCTCCACTTCTCGCAGGAGCCGCAGCTCGCGGAGCCCGTCTTTGTACAGCACCCACGGCAGCGCGTCGGTCGTCTTGTCCGGTTCGTTGATGACTGCGTGTCCTTCCCACCGCAGCTGGGTGTCGGTCACCTCGATGACCAGTTCCTCCGTCTGGGACCAGATGGGGACGAAGGACGACCGCAGGGCGTCAAGCGCCCTGAGATACGTCGGATTGTTGTGCAGGTAGAGCTGGTGCGCGCGCACGGCACGACCGAACATGCGCAGCATCTCCTCCACGAGTGCCACCGAAAACGGCGGCTCGGGACGCTCGTCCGCAGCGGGAAGGGAGGACGACGCGGACGGCGAGTTCACAACGGCAGGATTCCCATCTCGCGCACTTGCGACACGTCCTTGTCGCCGCGCCCGCTGACGCACAGCAGGACCGGTTCTTCCGGCGACCAACGACCGCGCTGGGCGGCGATCCACGCCACCGCGTGTGCCGTCTCCAGCGCCGGAATGATCCCCTCCAGCCGACTCAGCATCGCGAACCCCTCCAGTGCCTGAGCATCATCGACGGCGACGTAGGTCGCCCTGCCACTGTCCTTTAGGTACGAATGTTCCGGACCCACCCCGGGGTAGTCCAGCCCGGCAGAGATCGAATGCGCCGGATGCACCTGCCCCTGCGCGTCCTGAAGCAGGTAGCTCAGCGACCCGTGCAGCACGCCAGGCGTCCCGCACGAGAGCGAGGCGGAATGTCGCCCGGATTCGAGTCCTTCACCGGCCGCCTCCACTCCGACGAGTTCCACCCCCGGGTCGTCAACGAATCCGGCGAAGATCCCCATCGCGTTGGACCCGCCCCCGACACACGCCACCACGCTCCGGGGGAGCGCGCCGGCCCGATCGAGCATCTGCTGGCGTGCCTCCCGCCCGATCACCGCCTGGAACTCGCGCACCATGCGCGGATAGGGCGCCGGGCCGACCACCGAGCCGATGATGTAGTGCGAATCCCGGACGTTCGTGACCCAGTCGCGAATGGCCTCGGTCGTCGCGTCCTTGAGCGTCCGTGTCCCGCTCGTGACCGGGATCACCGTCGCTCCCATCAATTGCATGCGGTAGACGTTCAGCGCCTGCCGACGCATGTCCTCTTCGCCCATGTAGACGACGCACTCCAGACCGAACCGGGCGCATATCGTTGCGGTCGCCACACCATGCTGGCCGGCCCCCGTCTCGGCGATGATCCGCGACTTTCCCATGCGACGGGCCAGGATCGCCTGTCCCACCGTGTTGTTGATCTTGTGCGCTCCGGTGTGATTGAGGTCCTCACGCTTGAGCCAGACGGGCGCCCCGACCAGCGCCGAGAGGCGGGGGGCATCGCTCAGCGGTGACGGGCGTCCGACGTAATGCGTGAGCAGGCCGCGCCACTCCAGCTCGAACGATGGATCGGAGAGGGCTGCCTCGAACGCCGCCTCCAGCTCGTCCAGTGCCGGAATCAGCGTTTCCGGGACGTAGCGCCCGCCAAAGACGCCGAAACGATCGCGAGCAAATACGGGAGCGGTCATGCCTGGTCTACTCCATGAACAGCGTCTGCAAAGGCGCGCATGCGCGCAGGATCCTTGATGCCGGGGGACTGCTCCACGCCGGACGACACGTCGACGACGTCGGGGGCGAAGATGCCGATAGCGCGGGCGACGTTGTCAGGGCGAAGCCCCCCCGCAAGGATAACCGGTCTCTGTGCGCGCAGGAGGGCCAGCTGGTCGCGTACGGCGGCCCAGTCGAACGTGCGCCCCGTCCCTCCCAGTTGGCCATCGACCTTCGCCTCGACAAGGACCGCGTCTCCGAGCATGGCAGCGGCCAGCTGTTCCTCGACGATCCCATCGTCCCCGACGTGCAGCACGGTCCACAGGCGCGCGTCCGTGGCGTCGCGAAGCGCCTGCACCCGGGACGCATCGCCGGCATCGTGCAGCTGGATGACATCGAGCCGCAGCGTGTTCGACATCGTGACGATGCGCGGAACGGCCAACTCGGCGAAGACACCGACGCGCTGCGGACGGGAGTACGGGAGCCCCACGTCCACGGTGGCCGCGTCGCCGGGCGCAGGCCTCTCCAGCGATTCGAACACCGATGCGGCCTGCGCAAGGGTGAGTTGTCGGAGACTCGGGGCGAAGACGACGCCGAGGTAGCGAGCGCCTAACGCCGCCGCCGCACGAGCGTCGGCGCCGCGAGTCAGGCCGCAGAACTTGATGTCAGGCAGCATGTCCCGTCCGCGAGATCGCGCACAGACGAGCAAGCGTCCCGCGCGGGTCTGGGGACGACGACAACGACGAGCCGATGAGGACCGCATCGGCGCCGAGTTTCGCGGCGCGTGCGACGTCGGCAGCGGTGCTCATGCCGCTCTCGGCCACGCGCACCCGATCGCCCGGAATCATCGGGATCAGGCGCTCCGACACCCACGGCTCGATCTCGAGTGTCTCGAGGTCGCGCGCGTTCACTCCGATGACGGGAGCGCGCGTCTCGAGGGCACGTGCAAGCTCCTCTTCCGTCCGAATCTCGACCAGGGCCTCCAAACCAGCGGCAATCGCCGTCTCCACCAGGATCGGGAGCCGGTCCGGCGCGAGGGCGCGCGCGATGAACAGGATGGCCGACGCCCCATTCGCCCGCGCCTCCCACACCTGCGATTCCGCGACATGAAAGTCCTTCTTGAGCAGCGGAACTCCGACGCTCTGCGCGACTGAACGCAGATCTTCGGTCGAACCCCCGAACTCGTCAGGCTCCGTGAGAATAGAGAGCGCACGTGCCCCCGCTTCGGCGTAGAGCGCTGCCCGCTCCGCCGCCACCAGCCCGGCGTTGATCGTCCCTTTCGACGGGGAGCGTCGTTTCAGCTCGGCGATGACCGACACGGTTGCGCCGGCCCGCAGGGCAGCCGCGAAAGACGGCGCGACGGGCTGGGCGAGTGCTCGCTGCCGCAGCGCGTTTAGGTCGGCGCTGAGCAGCGTCGCGCGATGCCCGGCAGCGGTCGTCAGTCGACCGAGTGTGCCGCTCGGCGCTTTCCAGTGGAAATTCTCTTGCACTTCGGTGGTTGTTCGGCTAATGTCGTTTCGGCAGTTGTTCGGGAGTACTTCACGTCTCAGCCGCGAGATCCGCTCGCACCCCTCCACGGAGCCCAGCATGCCGCTCACCCGCCGGCAACGAGAGATTCTGACGTATCTGCAGGAGTACGCGGATGATCGCGGCTACGCCCCGAGCTTCGAGGAGATCGCCGCTCACTTCAACTATAACTCGCTCGCGACGGTCCACGAGCACCTTACGAACCTCGAGCGCAAGGGGTACATCCGGCGCAGCTACAACGAGAGTCGCGCGATCGAGATCCTTCCATCCGATGTCTTCGCGCGTGCCCTGGACCTTCCGTTGCTCGGGACGGTCGCGGCAGGCGCGCCGATCGAGGCGATGACGCACAACGAGTCCGTCGCGGTGCCGCAGGAGCTGGTCACCCGGAGCGGGAATCACTTCGTCCTCAAGGTTCGCGGTAACTCGATGATCGACGAGCAAATTCGCGACGGAGATTTCGTGATCGTGAATGAGCGCCGCAGTGCAGACAACGGAGAAATGGTCATTGCGCTACTGAGCAACAGCGGCGCGACCTGCAAGAAGTTCTATCGCGAGCGCGACGGTCGCATTCGTCTCCAGCCCGCCAACGAGACGCTCGCACCGATATATGTGCATGAGAATGACATCGCCATCCAGGGCGTCGTCGTTGGAGTCATCCGGCGTTACTGAGGCGCTACTGAGGCGCTACTGAAACGTTCGTCGGGCGACGTCGTCCGATCGACGCGCAGACAAAGCGAACCGTGGGTCGCGACCCGTAGCGCGCGACCTGCGGTTTCAGGCGGTCAAGACGTACGCCGTCCGCAACCGTTCGAGCGCGGCGAGTCCCACTTGCGCGCGGATCCCCTCTCGCGCCATCACCACACCATCCGCGTAGGTCGCTACGCGCGCGCCTACGTACAGCGCGGCGGCGGCGTTCAGAATCACGGCCGCCGAGGCTGCCGCGGTCCCCTCCCCTCCGAGCACCTCCCGAATGATGCGGGCGTTGTCGCTGGGCGAACCACCAGCGAGCGCCTCCACCTCGAACGACTCGAAGCCATGGTCGACCGGATCGACCATCCATTCGCGCGTCACCCCCTCCCGGACTTCCACGACACGCGTTCGCCCGATCGGCGAGAACTCGTCCATCCCCAGCTCTCCGTGCACGATAAGCGCGTGCCGGGTGCCGAGGACTGCGAGCGCTCCCGCCAGGAGTGGCATTCGCGCCGACTCGGCGACACCGAGGACTTGCCGACCCGCAGAGGCTGGATTCGCCAATGGCCCCACGATGTTCATTACGGTTGGTACCGCCAACTCCCGACGAACCGGGCCTACATGGCGCATCGCCGGGTGCATGCTCGGTGCAAACATGAAGACAATCCCGGCGTCGCGTAGCGCCCGTTCCATGACCGCTGGGGCGACATCGAGCGGAATCCCGAGCGCTTCAAGGACGTCGGCGCTCCCGCATTGGGACGTGAACGAGCGGTTACCGTGCTTCGCCACGCGCACCCCGAGTCCCGCGGCGAGCAGTGCTGCCGCGGTCGAGATGTTGAAGGTGGTCACCGTCCCGCCTCCCGTGCCGCACGTGTCGACGAGGTCGCCGGGGTCGTGCGCCTCGAGATGCACCATTGCGTCACGCAACGCGGCGGCGGCTCCCGCCACTTCGTCGATAGATTCACCCTTCACGCGCAGGGCCATCAGCATCGCCGCGATCTGCGCCGGCGTCGCTTCCCCGCGCATGATGACGCCGAAGGCGTCCGTCGACTCCGCCGCCGTCAGGGATGCGTTGAACGCGAGGCGCCGGATTGCGTGCTGAAGCGCACTACCGCTCACCGATCTCTCCCAGAAGCCGTTCGGGGAGGCGCGCGTTGGCCGCGATCAGCGCGATGACCAGGGCCAGGAGCGCCACGCGCTCGACATCCTCTTCGACGAAGACCCCGCGCTTGGCGCGGTTCGTCAGGTTCACGACGCCGACCAGGGCGTCACGGTAGATCAGCGGAAAGGAGATGAACGATCCGGTGGTGAGGAACTGGTCGCGCAGGAGCGGATGACGATCTGCCTCGGTTGCGTCCTGCACCAGGAGCGGTTCGCGAGAGACCGCCACGATGCCCGCGACGCCCTTCCGATACGGGATTCGCGATCCGAGGACGATGTTGGGTGCGAGTCCGCGCGCCGCTGCGAGATAGAGCGTCTCGGGCTCCGGCGCGCTCAGCATGAGCGAGCAGCGTTGCGCCTGCATATCGTCGCCGACCAGTGCGAGCAGTCCATTGACGAGCTGGCGTGGTTCGTCGTGCGATGTGTTGTCGATGCGCAGCGCGCGCTCGATCAGGTACATCGTGCGCGTCTTCTGTCGGAGCGTCTCGTTGCGCCGGTGCAGCTCGATGTGCGCCTGCTCGAGTTGCGCGACTGCGGCCGTGAGCTGGTGCTCGACCGACGCGGCCTTGCGCGTCGCCCGTCGCTCCTCCTCCTGCGCTCCCGCCGTCTCGCGTTCCAGCTGCAACAGGCGTTCCGAATCCGCCGGGTTCGACTGCGACGCGGCGCCCCGTGCGTGTCGCAGCTCGACTTCCAGCGCGCCAAGCTTGCGGATGTACTCCCCGTGCACCCGCTGTGTGACGTCCTCCAACGTGCGGACCGCCTCGTCCCGGGCCTCCCGTTCGCCGATGCGACCGTAGGCCAGTTCGAACAGCGCGACTGCGGGGGCGAAGCGTTCGCTCGTGCGCGTGCCGAACATGCGCCGCTGCTCGTAGAGCGCCAGCACCCCCGAGAGGTCACCGTCGGTCGTTAGGCCGTGGAGCGAGAGGATGCCGCCGTCGGCGAAGAGCGTGAGCCCGAAGAGCCGGGCGTATTCGGCCGACCGATCACCCAAGTCAACGAACTGGCCGCCGTTGGCGATCATGGCACGCGCCGCCGGCGGAAGATGGTCGATGGTGGTATCCACGCTCCCGCGCACGACGTGGTCCCCCACGGGGGTGAGGCGCTCGCGCATCATGTCGCGCCGCCCGTCGTACCGGAACAGCGAGACGAGGGCCGATCGGTCCGCCTCTGCCAGCGCCTCCCCAAGGGCGACGAGCGACGCGTCGAGGTCAGGCGCTACACTGAGGGCGTGCGCGAGCGATGGGAGGCTTCGTGTCGACATGTCGGGAGTGTACGCTCGACCCGCGCGAACCGGGCGGCGCTGCGGTGCAAAGTGAGCGTGCAGAACAGGCGAAGTCAATTGCCGTTGCGCAGCCTGCAGCGCGCGCGCGCGTTGCTTGACTTGAGGGGGCGCCGGGCTAACTTTCCGCTCGATGTCGGTGCGCACCCTGCAGCTTGTGCTGCACTACGACGGAGCCGCGTTTTCCGGGTGGCAAGTCCAACCCGAACGGCGGACCGTGCAGGGCGAAGTGGAGCGGGTGCTTGCTACGTTGTGCGGCGACCGAGTCGTGGCCTATGGAGCCGGTCGAACGGACGCGGGTGTGCATGCGCGTGGGCAGGTGGTTGGCGTGCGAGTGCCGGAGAAGTGGAACGCGACCTCGCTGCGTCGCGCCGTCAACGCGCTCCTTCCCAACGACGTGTGGGTCGCGGCGGCGCACGACATGCGCCCCGAGTTCCATGCACGGTTCAGCGCCATCTCCCGCCGGTACGCGTACTACGTTGGAACGGATGACGAGGCACAGTCCCCCTTCCGACGCCGCACTGAGTGGGCGTTGCACCAACCGGTCGATCGCCACGCGCTGGACGCGGTCGCACGGGAGATCGTGGGCAATCACCGTTTTGTTGCCTTCGCCGCCCGCGGTTCCGCCCCTGACCCTCATGATCATCGCTGCATCGTGACGCACGCCGGCTGGAGCGATCGCCCGGGGGGACTCACGTTCGTCGTCGAGGCGAACCGGTTCCTGCACCATATGGTGCGCTTCCTCGTCGGCACGAGCGTGGCCATCGCGACCGGTCGCCGGGCGCCGGGTGACTTCATGCGTCTGCTCGCCGCCGAAACCAACGCCGAGATTTCACCGCCCGCCCCGGCGCATGCCCTCGTGCTCGACGGCGTGACGTATCCCCCTGAGCTCTACCTCTCCCCGGCATGACGATCTCCCTTCGTGAGGCCGTGGCCGCCCTGCTCGTCGCCCTTGGGTCGGCGTGCGACGGGGGCGCGTCTTCCACGCGAGAGGCGATGGCCGCGTCCGCGCCCTCGCCGATACCGGCGGCGGCGCAGGCCGATACACAGAACGCGCGCCTCAACTCGTCGCGCCGGACTGCCATCACC
>JBDTUA010000036.1:0-22950 GCA_040007995.1 Gemmatimonadota bacterium
GGTCCTGTTGATCGCCTGCGCCAACGTCGCCGGGCTCCTCCTCGTCCGCGGTGAGCGCCGTCGGCGCGAGTTGGCGATCCGGGTGGCGTTAGGCTCGGGGAGCGCCCGCCTCACGCGTCTCCTCTTCGCTGAGAGTGGGCTGCTCGCCCTGCTTGGTGCCGCCGGGGGAGCACTCGTGGCCGGAGGAGGAATCGTCCTCGTCAAGCGCACGGCGCCGTCGTCGCTCCCGCGCATCGCCGACCTGTCGATCGATCCGTCGCTCTTTCTCTACGCGCTGCTCGCGGCGACCGTCGCCGCAGTCCTGACCGGTGTCCTCCCGGTGTTGCAGGCGACGCGCGTGGCGCCAGCCGATGAGCTCAAGGAAGGGTCGCGCGGTGCGACCGTCGGTGGCGGCCGGCTGCGCTGGCGCCAGGGGCTGGTGAGTGCCGAGGTGGCCTTGGCAGTACTGCTGGTCGTTGGTGCTGGACTGATGGTTCGCAGCGTGCGCAACCTGCTGTCGATCGACCCCGGCTTCTCATCGAAGGGAGTGCTCGCGCTGCAGCTCTCCACCCCCTCGACCTGGTACACCGAGCCGGTGCAGGTCGCCTCGTTCTGGGACGAGCTGCAACGCAACGTGGCCGCCCTCCCGGACGTGCGCACGGTCGGGGCGGTGCGCCTCCTCCCGCTCTCGGCGGAGATGGGCGACTGGGGCCTGCGGGTCGAGGGCTACACCCCGCCGCAGGGACGCGGGACGCCTGGCGACTGGCAGGTGGTGACACCGGGCTACTTCGAGACGCTCGGATTGCGGCTGGCGGAAGGGCGATACTTTGATGCGCGCGATGGCATGAGCGCGCCGCTGGCCATGGTGGTCAACAAGCGCTTCACCGAATTGTACCTGGCGGGGCGTACCGCGCTCGGGGTGCAGGTGCGCATCGGCGGAAGTCCCGACTCGCTCGCCTACACGATCGTCGGCGTCGTGGACGATGTGCGGCACAATGGCCTCACGCGCGAGGTGAAGGCGCAGTTCTATGCGCCGCTCGCCCAGTTCGCCCGCGCCCCCGGCAATACGATGCGCACGATGAACCTCGTCGTGCGCACCGACGGCGATCCCAGGGCGCTCATCGCCCCGGTGCGGGCCCTTATACGTCAGGCCGATCCGCGTCTCCCCGTCTCCGAAGTCCGTACGCTCGACGACGTCATCGCCAACTCAATCGCCGCCCCGCGCTTCGCGATGCAATTACTCGGAATCTTCGGCGCCCTCGCCTTGTTGCTCGCGGCGATCGGGATCTATGGGGTCGTCTCGCAGGTGGTCGCGATGCGCGAGCACGAGTTCGGCATCCGCGCGGCGCTCGGCGCCCAACCGATGCAGCTGGTCGGGCTCTCGCTGCGGAGCGGGGTGCGACAGGTCGGCGCAGGGGTGCTCGTCGGCGTCGCGGCAGCACTCGGTGCCACCCGACTGATGACGGGGCTGCTGCATGGCGTCACCCCGACCGACCCGGTCACCTTCCTTGTGGTCGTGAGTGTCACGACCGCGGTGGCGCTGCTCGCCAGCGTGATCCCGGCGCGCCGCGCCGCGCGGGCTCAGCCAGGAGTGGTGCTGCGGAGCGACTAGGTCTCCGCCGACCGATGCGACAAAGAGGGACATCCGAGGGACGAGGGGGCGCTAGTTTTCCGGGAACCATTCGACCCCGATCCCGCCTCCTTCGTCGTGACGTCCACCCGCGCGCTCGACCCGATCAGTGGCACCCAGGCAACCGGTACCGCGCTCGGTATCCTGGGTGCCATCAGCATCTGCCACGGTCTCAACGACCTGATGCAGTCGCTCCTCCCGGCCGTGTATCCGATGCTCAAGTCGACGTACCAGCTCGACTTCGGACAGATCGGCCTCATCACCTTCGCCAATACTGCGACGGCATCTCTCCTGCAGCCGATCGTTGGCATCTACACCGATAGGCGCCCGAAGCCGTATTCGCTCGCCCTCGGGATGGGCTTCACCCTGGTCGGGCTCCTGCTGCTCGCCCGCGCGCCGACGTATGCGATCGTGCTCGTCTCGGTCGCGCTCGTTGGCATCGGCTCGTCGATCTTCCATCCGGAGTCGTCGCGCGTGGCGCGCCTCGCCTCGGGAGGGCGCTACGGCTTCGCCCAGTCGCTCTTCCAGGTCGGCGGAAACGCCGGGGCATCGACCGGGCCGCTGCTCGCCGCCTTCATCGTCGCCCCCTACGGTCAGCGCAGCATTGCATGGTTTGCCGCGGTCGCCGTGCTGGCGATCGCCATCCTGATGCGCGTGGGACACTGGTACAAGGACCACCTTGCCGAGCGCGCGGCGCGACGCGTGGCGCCAGAATCGTCGCCGATCGACGGTGGCCAGGTGAAGCGCGCACTCGTCATCCTCGTCGCGCTGGTCTTCTCCAAGAACATCTATCTCGCCAGCCTCACCAGCTTCTATACGTTCTATCTCATTCACCGTTTCGCTCTCTCGGTGGAGAGCGCGCAGTTGCACCTCTTCCTCCTGCTGGGAGCGGTCGCCGTGGGGACCTTCATCGGCGGACCGGTGGGCGACCGCATCGGGCGGAAGTACGTCATCTGGGCCTCGATCCTCGGCGTCCTCCCGTTCACGCTCATGCTCCCGCACGTCAACCTGATGTGGACCGAGATCCTCACCGTCGTCATCGGACTGGTGCTCGCCTCCGCCTTCTCGGCGATCGTCGTCTTTGCGCAGGAACTTGTGCCAGGCCGGGTTGGCGCTGTCTCGGGAATCTTCTTCGGGCTCGCCTTCGGCGCGGCTGGGCTCGGCGCCGCCCTCCTCGGTCGCCTCGCGGATGCCACCAGCATCGACCTCGTCTACCGCATCTGTTCCTTCCTTCCGGCGATCGGGCTGCTCACCGCCTTCCTTCCCAACATCGAGCCGCAGCGGGCCGGGTGAGCTGATCCATCCACGCGAGGACGCCCTCTCGGCCGGACGCCCCCCGCGCCCGGACGCCCCCCGCGCCCGGAGGCCCCTTCTCCCAACCAATTTCCCGCCCGGTGTGCAAGTCGGTGTGCCTGGTGACGTCTCCTGTGCAGACCCTCTCCAGGAAGGCACGATGCTCAGCCGAACTCGCCCCTCCAGCTCGTCCAGCTTCACCCACCGCGCCGGTGCCGATCGCTCGGCCCGGGTGACAGTCGCTCCCAATCGGTCATGGTGGCCGATCACGTCGGCGCTCGCGGCGTTGGCGCTCCTTCCGCTACTGGCCACGGCACAGGGGCGGATCATCACGCGACCCTGCTCCTCGCCGCCACCTCCGCGCTGCGGACCGGAAAACGATTGTGCGCGTCCCGTCCAGGTCGTCTGCGGACCGACGCTCGTGCGGCAGTCGAGCGACGTGAAGATCGCCCTCGCCGATCGCGTTCTGCGCTATGAGGTGACCGAAGTCTTCAAGAACACCGGCGGACGCGTCGCCGAGGCCGACTACATCTTCCCGCTCCCCCCCGGCGCCGCCTTCGAGGACCTCAAGCTGTCGATCAATGGCGAACTGGTCTCGGGCGAGACGATGACCGCCGACAAGGCGCGCGGCATCTACGAAGAGATCGTGCGTCGTCAGCGCGACCCGGCGCTCGTGGAGTGGATGGGGAGCGGCATGCTGCGCGCCCGGATCTTCCCGATCGCCCCGGGCGAGGAGAAGAAGGTCGTGGTGCGCTACCAGAGCGTGGCCGAGCGCGAGGGTGACGCCCTGCGCATCGACTATCGCCGCGGCTCCGATCCCAACGGTTCGGGGGCGCAGGGCGACGGGCGCGTGCGCGTCGTCCCGGTTGGCACCGCGGGCGCATCGGAGAACGGCGAGTGGTCGCACGTGCAGTTCATCTACCAGCCAGGCTCCAACTACGGAGAGCCTTACTCGCCGACGCACACGCTGCGCACGCGCGACGACGGACGCCTACGTTCCGTCGATGCGCGCGGAAGCGCGAGCGACGTCACGATCCTTCTCCCGTTGCGTCGTGCGAACACCGCTTCTCTGAGTGTCCTGGCGAATAATCCGGACGGGGATCGCGGCTTCGCACTCATCACGATCACGCCGCCGGCCACCTCGCGTCGTAGCGTGCCACGCGACCTGACCTTCGTGGTCGACGTTTCTGGCTCGATGTCGGGGCGCAAGCTGGAGCAGGCGAAGGCCGCCGGCCGGGCCCTGCTCGAGACGCTGCGTCCGGAGGATCGCTTCCGCGTCATCGATTTCTCGACCGACGTGCGCTCCTTCCGCGATGGCTGGTCGTCGGCGACCGGCGACAACCTCTCGGCGGCCCGTCGCTACCTCGCTGCACTGCGTGCCGAGGGGTCGACGAACATTTCCGGGGCGCTGGAGGAAGCGCTCGCGAGCGATCGCTCAAACGGTCGCCTGCCACTGGTCGTCTTCGTGACCGATGGTGAGCCCACGGTCGGTGAGCGCAACCCCGACGCGATCGCCGCCCTCGCGGCGCGCGACCGAGGTGCGGCGCGCCTCTTCGCCGTCGGCGTCAGCGCAGACGTGAACGCCACGCTCATCGAGCAGCTCGCGGTGGAGGGGCATGGCACGGCGCACTTTGTACGCGACAGCGAGTCGGTTGAGCGCACCGTATCGCTGCTGGCGCGACGCCTCTCGACCCCGGTGCTGACCAACGTTCGGCTGCGGGTGGATGGCGTGCGCCTCTCGCAGGTGCTCCCTGCCGGGGCGCTCGACGTCTTCGCCGGGCAGGACCTGGTCGTGCTCGCCCGCTACGACGGCGACGGGCGCGCCACCGTGCGACTGGAAGGTGAGTCGGTCGACGGCCCGGTGACGTGGTCGACGACCGCGAACTTCCCATCGCGCTCGCGCGAGAATCCGTTCGTCGCCCGCCTGTGGGCCGCGCAGCGGGTGGGATGGCTGGCCGCCGAGAAGCGCAAGAGTGGGGGCAACTCCGAGATGAACGACGAGATCAAGTCGTTAGGCGAACGGTACGGGATCCCGACCGAGTTCTCGTCGTATCTCGTCGTCGAGCCGGGGATGCAGGTGGCCAATCGCGCGGTAAATGCTCAGGCGCTGCAGGGCGTGGTCGCGACCGGTGCGTCGAGTGCGGGCGGTTCGCTGCGCCGTACAAAGCGTGCGGACTCGCGTGACCTGGCGGCGGACGCCGCGGCGACCGCGATGCCCGCCGCGCCGCCGGCGCAGAGTTCGAACGAGGCGCGTTTCGAGGCGGCCAAGGCCTCAGCTGCGCAGCGTGAGATGAAGTCGCTGTCCGAGATGGACGAACTGTCGAAGGACCGCACCGCGACTGAGCGCACGCTGGGAAGCCGGCGCTTTACCCTCGTCGGCGGGGTATGGACGGATGCACGTTACACTTCGAACATGCGCACCGTCTCCGTGAAGCCTTTCTCTCCCGCATACTTCGCCCTTGTGCAGCGCTTTCCCGAGCTGGCAGAACCGTTCGCGCTCGGCGAGCGGGTGATCGTCGCCGGACGCTCGGTGGCGGTGGCGCTCGCGGCAGACGGGGCGTCCACGGTAAGCACGCTGGACGCGGCGGCGATCGACGCCATCGCGCGAAACTGGTAGCGACAGAATGCGCGACGACGAGCTCGAGCGGTTGTTCAAGCTGTACCACACCCCCCTGGTGAGATACCTCACCCGGCGGTTGGGGGATCGCGACTGGGCCGAGGAGGTCGCGCAGGAGACATTCCTGCGCGCCCTCCGCCAGGACGCGCTCACCAGCGAACGCTCGTGGCTCTTCGCCGTGGCAACGAATCTCGTGCGAGACGAAGCGCGGAAGGACGTCCGCCGCCGCCGTCACCTGCAACTGCTGGCGGCCGAGGAGCGGGATCGGGTCGTCGAGCCGGAGACGGACGCGCTCGAACGGGCGCAGGAACGAGCGATGGCCCGTCAGGCGGTGGAGGCCCTCGCCGAGCGAGACCGTCTCGCCCTCCTCATGCGGGAAGAAGGATTGGACTACAACGAAATTGCCGAGGCGCTTGGACTCTCGGTCGGGTCGATAGGCACTACGCTGGCGCGCGCGCGGCGCCGCCTGGCGGAATCGTACGAGGCGCTACAAGCCGACGCGGAGCGACGTGCTGGAGGGACGCATGGAACACATTGATGAAGGAACGATTCACGCCTGGCTCGACGGCGCCCTGCCGTCCGACGAGACCGCGCGCATTGAAGCCCATGTGGCTTCGTGCACAGCGTGTGCGATCGCCGTAGCCGAAGCGCGCGGGTTGATCGCGGCGTCCTCGCGCATCCTCTCGGCGCTGGACGAAGTCCCGGGTGGCGTGATCCCGGTGCAGGTGGTCACCACCGAGTCGCTGACGTCGGGAAGAGCGCCTGGCGCTGCAGCACGCCTTGGTGCAGACGGCGATTCTGCAGCGACGCAGACGCACAGGGAGCGCGGTGCGGTAATCGGCGCGGCCAACGCTGCACGCGGCGTGCACTCGACGACTCGGCAGCCGCGGCGTCCGTGGTATCGGCAACCGCAGTGGGCGGCAGCTGCCGGTCTCGCGTTCCTCGCGCTCGCGGGCACCACGGTCGTGCGACGGAGTGGCTCGCCGAGCGTGATGGACTCTGCGCGCGAAAGCATACAAAGCGCGCCGATGGCGGCGGAGCCACGCGCCGATCTGGCCGCGGATGCTGCGGCGTCGAGCACGTCGGATGCGCTGTCCGCGAGCGCTCGGAGCGCCGACGCGCCCGGAGCCCCAGGGCAGCGCGCGCTCGCGGAAACGTCGGCGCCCGCTGGTGCCGCGACGTCCAACGAGATGAAGAAGGATGCGGGTGCGGGAAGAGCGGCGGGGAAGCTGCAGGCCGAAGCGCCAGCGATTGCGAAGCTCAGGGTCACCAGCGCGTCGCCCGAGCGTCGCGCGTCGGGCGGGAACGCGCGCGACGAAACGCCTGTGGTGCCCGTCCCGGCAGCCCCGCTGCCGTCGATCGTCGCCTCGGCGTCGGTGGAGTCGCGCGCCAAGCGCATGATGGACTCGGTTGCCAGGAATCGCCCGCTTTCCCTCGCGGCGGACGCAATCACGCGTGACGACAGCGCGCGCGTCGCTGGCGATGCGCGCGCGCAGCGCAAGGCAGCCGCCTCAGCGCTCGAGAGCGTGGTCGTCACCGGGGCGTCGTCCGCGGTGACGCGGGCCACGCTCCGGCCGCCGGCCGCCCGGCTCGAGCAGGCCGGGGCCGCACCGCCGGTCACCCCCGCCTCGCTCGCTGGCTGCTATCTCGTGCAGCCGGCGGACGTCGCCCGGACAGTGGGCGCGGGGAGCCTTCTCCAACTCGAGTTTGCCGGTGCGGGGAGCGACGAGGCGCGACCCGCCTACTCCGCACGCGACCTCGGTGCCGGCAACGTGCAACCGTCGTCTGCGAGTTCGCTCCTGCGCTGGACGCTCTCGACCAGCGGCGAGGTGGTCCTCGTGCGCGGCGAGGGGGCCATGGCGCAGCGCGTGACGCTGCGGATTGGCAGGACCCCCGGCGACACCCTTGCTGCCGGTCAGCTACAAGGCACGCGCACGGCGTGCCCGGCGCGCTAGGCGCCTGGCACAAGCGCGCATTCATCAACGGAGAGCAACATGCGCATCGCTCTGGGAAGTGACCACGCCGGATTCCAGTACAAGGAACTGCTGAAAGCGGCGCTCGAGGCGCGCGGCCATACCTGCGTCGACTTCGGCACCCACTCGGCCGAGTCGGTCGACTATCCGCGCTTCATTCGACCCGCGGCGCTGGCGGTCGCTCGCGGCGAGTGCGAGCGAGGGATCGTGCTCGGCGGCTCGGGGAACGGCGAGGCGATCGTCGCCAACCGCATCCCCGGCATCCGATGCACGATCGCCTGGGACGTCGAGTCGGCGCGCCTCGGCCGGGCCCACAACGATTCCAACGTCCTCTCGCTCGGCGAACGCATGGTGTCCGAGGCCGAGCTCCCGGTCATTCTCGACACATGGCTCGATACATCGTTCGACGGAGGGCGACATGCGCGCCGCCTGGCGATGATCGACGAGACGCCGGCGGAGTGACTGGATGGCGACGTCGAGCGACCGTCGTCATTCCACCCGCAGCATCTTCACCGGGTCCACGCGCGATGCCCGCCACGCGGGGATAAGCCCGGCCAGCAGCGCGGCGGCGACGAAGAGCGCTGCGGCTGACAGGTAGGTGAGCGGATCGGTGGCGGTGACGCCGACCAGCTGGCTCCGGATCAATCGAGTCCACGCCAGCGCGCCGAGGCTTCCGAGCGCCACACCGAGCAGCGCGAGTCGCAGCGTGCGCCACAGCACCCAGCGCGAGACGGAGCCCGGCGATGCCCCGAGGGCGAGGCGCAGCCCGATCTCGCGCGAGCGTTGCACCACGACGTACGCCATCACCCCGAAGATCCCGACCACCGCCAGGAGCAACGTCGCGGCGCTGAAGGCCGACAGCGACCAGGCGCTCACGCGCCGGTTCGCGAGCAGGAGGCCCACGTAGAAGGAGAGCGGACGAAACTCGGTCTGCGGAGAGCTGCCAGCCACCGGGATCGCCGGATCGACTGATAGGACCGCACGGCGAAGCAACGGGGTCAACGTCGCCGCTGGGAGCGTCGACCGTATGGCCACGTACATGTTGGGCCAGGCATTCCAGGTATAGGGCACGTACACAGCGGGCGGGGCGGCATTGGTTGCACCGTTGAGTAGCTCGTCCGACATCACCCCCACGATCGGCGCGACGATGCGCGTTCCCATGTCGGCGCGTCCCTGCGCCATCCGGAAGATGGTGATCGTCTTGAGCAAAGCGTCACGAGCGGGGAAGTATCGCCGCACGAAGGCCTCGTTCACGACCAGCCCACTACCCACGGAACGCAGGTCGTCGTCATTCACGAAGCGCCCTCGCTTCATCGTCCCGCCAAAGGTGGCGAGGTAGCCGGGTGACACGGTGCGGTACACGGCAACGTCGCTGCCATCGGATGCTGGTGGGGCGTCGGTGAGGACCGGCGTGTTCATCATGCCGCCGCTGAAGGGCGAATGGTTCACCAACGCCGTGTGCGCGACGCCCGGTACCGCGGCGAGCGTCTCGTCCAACCGTCGATAGAGGGCGAGCGCCTCCTCAGGCGTCTCGTACTTCCCCGCAGGAGGGAAGACGCGCAGCAGCGTCACGCCATCAGGATCGACGCCGAGTGAGGTGCCGGCGAGGACCGTCAACGTGCGCGAGACGAGTCCGGCGCTCACGGCAACCACTAGGGCGAGGGCGACCTGAAGCACCACCAGCGCGCCGCGCAGCCGCACCTGTCCGCGCGTCTCCCCGCTCCCCGCCGTGCCGGCGCGCAGCGCGTCGGTCAGTCCGATGCGCAGCGCCGCGCGCGACGGAAGGAGCCCGATGAGGATCGACACCAGCGCGACGGCGAGTGCCACAAACGCCGCGGCGCGTCCGTCGAAGCGGACCTCCGCCAACCGGGGAAAGACGTCAGGCACCCAGAGGCGGATGGCGGAGAGTGCGAACGACGCCAGCACCACTCCGGCAACGCCGCCGGCCGCCGAGAGTACGGCGCTCTCCACCACCAACTGGCGCACGAGCCGCCCCGCACGAGCGCCTAACGCGGTGCGTACCGCCAGTTCGCGCCCGCGCGCCGCGTGGCGCGCCACAAGGAGGCCCGCTGCGTTGAGTGCCGTGATCGCCAGGACCAGGGCGACGCTCAACGCCAGCACGCGCAGACGTGCGGCTGCATCGCCTAGCAGCGAGTCGCGCAGTGCCGTCAACGAGACACGCGTCCACTGGGCGGCGTCGTCGGGATACGTCGTCGCGAACGTCGCCGCCAACGCCGAGAGCTGCGCCTCGCCCTGCTCGCGTGAGACCCCCGGGGCGAGACGTCCGGTCACCTGCGCGTCAACGTGCAGCGATCGCTGTTCGAGAACGAAGCGAGAACGCTGCGGCAGCACCTCGATCGGCAGCCAGGTATCGGCCCACGCCGGCTCCGCGAAGGTGCTCGGCATCACCCCGGCGATAGTGAAGCTTCCGTCTGCCGTGGTCAGCGGTGTCCCGATCACCGACGGGTCTCCTCCGAATCGCTGTTGCCAGAGCGTCCACGACAGCACGATCGGTCGCTCGTCCGCCGAGGAGCCGTCGAAGGTGCGCCCGTATTGCGCCGGAACGCCGAGTGCAGCGAAAAAGTCGCCGGACACAAAGGCGCCCATCACCCGCCTGCTCCCCGCCGCCTCGGGCAACGTCACGTCCTCGCCGCGCGCAAAGGCGAGGCGATCGAACGCTGTTGCACGCTGTTTGTACTCGAGAAAGGTCGGATAAGAGAATGGTCGCTGGCTCCCGTCCGGCGTTACCTCACTCAGCGTGAAGACGCGGTCGGGATCGCTGTAGCTGAGCGGCCGGAGTACGATGCCGTCGACGAGGATCCACACGGTCGTCGCCGCGCCGATGCCGAGCGCCAACACTGTGACCACGAGTGTGGCGAAGAGCGGGGCGCGCCACATCGCGCGAATCGCAGTACGCGCGTCGGCGCGCAGGTCGTCGAGCCAGGGTGTCATGCGGGCAACCTACAGGGGGAACGGATGGGCGGAAACCGTGCTCCCCCTCTGAGTCACCGCCGGCGCGAGCGGGGTTTTCCCGCCTTTGACACCGGTCCCTGTCGCACCCCTTGCAGTCCAAGGGCGACCCACTCCGCGAGCTCCGGGTCGTCGGCGATCACGTCGGCGGTCACCACGACCCAAGTCCCCATCGAGCGGTCGCCGCCCGGCGCAAAGGGGGTGACGCCTGGGCGTTGGAGCGCCCCGTGATATGCGAACGTCGGCAGCTTGGCGAGGATCCCTTCGCCCCAGACGATGACAAAGGTGCTCTTCCCCTGCAGGAAGCCCCAACCACCGAAGACATGCTTCTCGCGCGAGCCTTGTTCCCCCAATCGATCGAGCGCATCCCGCACCCGCTCGACCGTTCCCGCGTCGAAGGCCATCGTCGGCTCGTCCCGTGTCGGCTCAGGCCGCCGGCTGGTCCGAGACCTCGCCGGACACCGACTGGGCGCAGCGCACGAGAGCGGTAATGGCGCGCGCGTGCATCATGAGCGTGGCGACGTTCCCCGTCAGCCGGATCTGACCGCGCATCACGGCAGTGATGGGATCCATGGCCCCGCCCATCACCTCCATCCAGGCGGCGTACTCCCCACGAAAGACAAAGGCCGCAATGCATGCGTCGGGCGAGATGATGCGCGCCATGTTGCAGAGGCCGCGGTCGAGCGTGAGTTCGAGCGCTACCGGTCCGATCAGGCCGACCGGGGCTCCATCGTCGAGCACCAGGGCCACTGTCGTCGACCACCCAATGCCGGCCTGCCGGTAGGTGACGTCGCGATTGACCGCATCGCGGAAGGCGTCAGCCCAGTTCTGGGTGAATGGGGGGGTTGTCACGTTGAACAAGATCGCGGCGCGAGGTTTGGACGCTCATCCGGGTCGTCACGAAGATGAACAAAGTTTCATCTACGCAGCCGACCGTTGCTGACAGATCATCCCTACTGGTGTCGCTTGGCGCGCCGAAGTGCTCGCAAGACGGTGCGACCGGACGCCAAGGCGCCCGCCACCAGATACAGGTAGAAGGTGTAGAACCTCCACCATATCAGAGATGCAGCTAGCAACCGTGCAGGGAGCGTGCCGCCGAGAGCAACCTTGAACGCCACCTCGACCATCCCACCGCCCCCGGGCGCTGGTGCGACCGCGGCCCCGTACAGCAGAACCATCGGCCACAGAAGCATCGGACCGGCCGCGACCTCTCCACCGTACGACCAGACGATGATCGGGAGGGTCATGAGGCGCGCACAGACATGCAGTATGGAGAAACCGAGGGCGAGTGACAGAAGGCCGCGGTGCGCCGTGCGCAGTGAATCGATGCTCCCGCGCAGCTGCCGCAGCGCTCTCTGGACCCTGTGCCAAACCATCGCATTGATGCCGAGTCGCGTCACCCACCAGGGGCGTCTCCCCCGGGCACTCCGTTTCGACAACGTCAGGCCGAAAATGCCGGCACCGACGACGGCAGCCGAGTAAATCGTGACGGTACCGAGGAGTGCGCGCACCAGCCCGCTGGAATCGCGCAGCACCAGTCCGAGCGTGACGGTGACCACGAGCAGCGACACCGCTTCGAGAAAGAGTTCGAGAAAGAGGACGAGGACGACGCCGGCGACTGGCGTCCCCGATTCGCTCATGATCAGGAAGCGGGCGGGCTCGGCTCCGGTGCGCGACGGTGTGATCGCGGCGGCAAAATCACCTCCGAGGGAGGTCCTGACGATGGCGCCGAAGCTGACTGGGACATCGATCGCCCGGGCACTGAAATGGATCTTGATGAAGCGGAAGAGCAGGTCCAGCCCGAACGCCGCGAGGCAGAGCAGGTGCCCCAGGAGGGGGAGACCGAGCGGTGCCCCGTCGGCCGGCCAGTTCGAGATGATGACGTACGCCGAGACCCCGAACGTCGCCAGGAGCGAGACAGCGGTGACGATCCAGCGGAAAGGGGTCAAGAGCCTCGAACGAGGGGAGGGGGGCGACGGCGGTCGGGAGAATCTACCCGTCGGGGCGTCTGGGCTAAACAGCCGAGCGCGTCGCGGCATCCAATTGACCGGATGACCTCTCCCCCCGAGTCCATGGCATGACCTCGCCGCGCCCGACCACGCCCGATGGTGTCGACGAGTCGGCGCTGGCGCAGCGTGCCCGCGACGGAGACGTCCAGGCATTCGAGGCCCTGTATCGACTGACGGCGGGGCGGGTCTTCGCCCTCTGTCTTCGGATGGCGCGCGATCGGGAGCGCGCGCGCGAACTGGCGCACGACGTGTTTGTGCGTGCCTGGGAGAAGCTCCCGACGTTCCGCGGCGAGGCGGCATTCAGCACCTGGCTGCACCGGCTCACGGTGAACCTTGTGCTCGAAAGACAGCGCAGCGAACGCCGCCGCGCCGCCCACGAAGTGTCCAATACCGACCGGGACGCCGAGCTGGGAACGCGCCCGGAGGAAGGCGCGATGTTGCACCTGGTCCGGCACGACGAGGGGGAGCGGCTCGACCTGGAGGCCGCCATCCGTACCCTGCCGCCGAACGCGCGCACCGTCTTCGTCCTGCACGAGGTGGAAGGCTTTCGCCACGAGGAAATCGCCGAGTCCATGGGAATCGCCCAGGGGACGGTCCGCGCGCACCTGCACCGCGCACGACGCCTGCTGATGGAGTACCTGACCTGATGTCGACGACTGGCCATGACACACGAGCGAAGGGTGCCGGCCCGCCGGACCGCCATCCCGAGTGGGAGCGGCTGAACGACCTTGCCGACGGACGACTGTCCGGCCACGACGCGCGCGAGGTCGGGTTGCATCTGTCGAGCTGCTCGGAGTGCCGCGTTCAGCTGGACGCGCTGCGCTCGTTGGCCGAGGGCGCAGCAATGCTTCCTCGGGCCATCGATCCGCCGGACGGACTGTGGGACGAGATCTCGGCGTCCATCGCCGCGCCGCATTCCCGGCGCCGGTCGCGTCCAACCGCCCTGTGGCTGGCGGCTGCGGCGCTCGCCCTCATGGTGCTCTCCTCCGGACTCACCGCGCTCTACATGCAGCGCGCCGGCAATCCCGCAGGCACCTTGGCGACCGGCGGCGCGCGGGTCCCTCAGCCGGCCGTCGTCGGCATCCTCCCCGCCTCCTTCATAGAGACAGAGCGCACCTACCTGACCAGCGTGGCCGAGGTCGAGATGATCTTTGCCGCCCAGCGCGCTGCGCTGACGCCGGAGACGGTCGCAATCGTCGACCGTGCGCTTGGGGCGATCGATACGGCGATTCTCGAGGCGCGCACGGCGCTGCTCGCCGATCCCGCCAACCGTGCGCTTGCTGACCTGCTTGAGACCAGCTATCGCCAGAAGCTGGACCTGCTTCGCCGGACCGCCGCGCTTCACCAATCGAGCTGAGTATCCGAACATGAACGAACGAGTACAGAACCGATTCCCGTTGTCGCGTACGCAGCGGCCGTCACGCACGCTACGGCGCCGATCGCCGGGACTTGTCGCCGCCCTGATGCTGGCGCTCTTGCCGATCTCCCTCGCGGCCGCGCAGGAGAAAGTCAACGCACGCTACGCGACGACGCGCGATGTCTCCTTCCGCCTGAGCGGGAGCATCGGAACGCTACGGATCGTTGGATGGGACCGCGACTCAGTTGTGGTGACCGGGGTGATCCCGGCCGGGGTGCGACTCGAGGGCGGGGTGGGCGGCGACGGTCGCGCGCCTGCGCGCGGCGTCAAGATGTACCTCGAGTCCCCGAACGACCTCGTCTCGAGCACCGCAGCGCTCGAGGTGCGTGTTCCGCGCGGTGCGCGTGTCTGGGTTAAGAGCGGCACCGCGGACATCGATGCCCGCGACATCACGGGAGGGCTCGACCTCAACGTCATCGGTGGGCGCGTGAGCGTCTCCGGCTCACCGCGCGAGTTGCAGGTGGAGGCGATGGACGCCTCCGTACTGATCGACGGCAGCCCCGGGTGGCTGCGCGCCAAGACCGCCTCGGGCGACATTCTGCTCCGCGGCGGCAGCGACGATCTCGGCCTCACGTCGGTCAGCGGGGCGCTGCGCGTGGAGGGGGGAACGGTGTCACGCGGGCGGCTCGAAACGGTCACCGGCGCCATCACCTTCGCCGCGACCGCCGGCCGGGGCGGCGCGCTCGACTTCGACTCCCATAGCGGCCGGGTCGACCTGACGCTCTCCGACAGCTCCGGATTCACGCTCACCGCCTCGTCGATCACCGGAGCGGTGGAGAATCGGTTCAACCGCACCACTCCCTCGCTGGGCAGGGAAGGGCGGGGGGCGGAGCTGACGATGGACACGGGGAATGCGTCGGCGCGCATTACCGTCCGCACGTTTCGCGGGACGATCGTCCTGCATCGCTAAACGCAGAAGGATGTCGCGGCATCACATCGTCATGGCGGGCACCAGGGTGTCCGTCCGAACCTAACGAAACGAGGATTCCGCCATGACACATCGCTCGACGCTGGCCCTCACGCTCCCCCTCCTGCTCCTCACCGCTACCCCCGCCACTCGCTCGCTTGCGGCGTCGAGCGCTCCGGTGGTCGTCGGTCCGCCGTGGATCTCGATCGAGTACCCGGTCAATCCCTACGATGCCGCAACGCGCGGCGCGTACCTGGTCGTGCACGCATTCCATCACGGTACACCCACGGGGCTCCCCGTAACCGGCACGGCCGAGGGCATCGTGAACGGGGCGCGTCGTTCCGTCGCCCTCACCTTCGCCGCAACTTCGCGTCCCGGGGTGTTCACCCTCGCACAGCAGTGGCCTAACGACGGAACGTGGACACTGCTCGTCTCGGTGGTACAGGGTCCGGACGACAACGTCACGGCGGTCGTCGACCTGACGCCGACCGGAGAGGTGGCGATGGTGCGAGTGCCGACCCGCCGGAAGGACGGCTATACCCTCCCCGCCGCGGTGACCATGTCGACGATCGATGCCTCGCTCGAGCGGCGCGCGGCGCAGCAATCGGCTGCACGCTAGCAGTAGACGCAGGGGGGGACGGTGCCCAGATTCCCGGCGTGCCCACCCCCCGTCCCACCTCGCGAGGCGGCTTCTCGCTTATCGAACTCCTCGTCGCGATGCTCGTCTTCGCGATCCTGGTGTCCATCGCGATTGCCCGCTACCGCAACGTGAAGGAGCGCGCCTACCTCGCCGAGATGAAGACCGACCTCGGCAACCTGCGGATCGCGGAGGAGGCCTACTGGTCCGAACAGGCACAGTATACGGCCGACCAGACACTGCTCGATTATCGGACCGGCTCGCGGGTCACGGTCACGATCACCGTCACCGACCCGTACGAGGGATACGACGCCGAGGCGGTGCACGTCTCGGCGCCCACGGTGACCTGCACGATGTACGTGGGGCGCGGGTCGTCGACCGGGACGCCGAGCGGCGACGTCGCCTGCCACTAGCCTGCCACTCGCCTGCCACTCGCCTGCCACTCGCCTGCCACTCGCCTGCCACTCGCCTGTGCGCGCGCGAGCCGGCACGCCTAACGCGAGAGACGCAGCCCGAAGGTGGTGGTGCGCCCCTGCGTGATCTGCAGGTTGTCGCGCTCGTTGCGCTGCACGTTGGTGAGGTTGTCGACGCGCAGGTACCACTCCGCGCCGCGCCCGAGCACGTACGTGAGCCCGACGAACGGCTTCACGAGGGATGGATAGTTCACCCAGAAGTTGCGCGATTCGTAGTGCGACGGCTCGCCGCCCCCGATCCCCATCGGCCCGGGGCTCATTTCGCTCCCGTAAAAGCCAAGCCAGTCATAGCCGAGCCACGACCCGGTGTAGTTCGCGCCTACCATGCTGCGGATTCGCCACGCGTCCCAGCTGAGCGAGGCCATCCCCGCCGACGACGGCACCTCGGGGACGCGGTCGCCGATCGCCAGGTCGCCGGTATACAGGTGCGAAAGCGCCTCAACGCGCGAGTCGGTGAGGGCGAAGGTCAGGTCGCCGCGAAACGGGCCGGAACGCGCGCTCCCTTCCAGCTCCACCCCGCGATTGTGGATGCGCCCGACGTTCTGGAATTGCACGGTGCGCGCACTCGTGCGGCGGTTGGCCACCACCTGCTGCACCAGGCCGTCAGCAGTCTGGCTGTAGGTCGTGAGTGAGAGGTTGGCCCGGTCGCCGACGTAGAGCTCGATCCCGGCCTCGGTCCCGCTCTGCACCTCCGGCTGCAATTCCGGGTTGGCCATCTGGCGGAAGCCGATCGTCTGGATGTCCCGACGCGCATTCGGGGGCGGTGGACGGATCCCCTTGCCGTACGCCGCGCGGAACTTCACCGTCGCCGCGCCCAGGTCGCGGGTGACGGCGGCCCCCAGCATCGGAGCGTATGCCGTCCCGTAGTTCTCGCCGAAGCTGGAATTCCGCTCGCCGCGCAGCCCGGCCGTGAAGAAAACCGAGTTGTTCAGCTCGAGCTTCACCTGACCGAAGACGCCGCTGTTGTCCACCTTGTCGTTGTAGAGCGAGGCGAGCCCCGTTCCGGTCCCGGCGAGTTCCGAACGGAACCCCAGTCGCTCGCGCAGCAGCGCACTGCGCTCGGCGCCGAGCGTCGCACTCAGCGAGAGGTCGCCTCGATCCACCAGCCGTACTGCCATCGCGTAGCGCAGCGACGACTTGCTGACGTTTTCCTTGGTGGCGCCGAGCAGGGCGTCGGCGACCGTCGCCGGTTCGCGCTGCGGTGCGATGGCGCCGGAGTGCCGGTCGATGCCCAGCACGAGCGTCTGTCGCCACCAACCGCGCGGCTGGAAGTCAGCGGTGACCCCGTATGTCTCGTTCTCGATGCGTTGCGCCTCGAGGAGCGGACGAATGGTGCTGGGGACGGGGTTGTTGCCGAGCAACGGGTTCGACGGCGCCACGAATCGCACGTCGGCGTAGCGGAACGTGCCGTCCAGGCGCAAGGGACCGAGCACCGTGCGCCCGCCGCCAAACGTCCCGCGATACCCGGACGATCCGCCAGGCGCAATCGCGCCGGCGTTCTCGAACGTGCCGCCGAATCCGAGCGACGACTGCCCGCCGCCCGCCGAGACCATCGCCGAGTGATGTTGCGTCCCGCTAGACCGCTCCGTGAAGCTGCTCTCCATCATGCCGCCCGTCAGCGCGGCGTCGACCTGCGGCTTCCACTTGAGCGCCGGCGTCCCCTTGCGCGTGATGATCTGCACCACGCCACTGATGGCGTCGGAACCGTAGAGCGCCGATCCCTGCGGACCGCGGATCACCTCAATACGTTCGACGGAATACGGATCGATCGCGAAGAGCAGGTACGGACTTGCCAGCTCGATACCGTCGACGTACGTCTTGAGATAGTTGTTGTTGAAGGAACTCGATCCTCGCACTGAGCCGATCTGCGCAAAGGGACCGGAGATCCCCAGGTCCCATGCCACAACGCCGGGAATCGCGTTGCGGAAGAGCTGCTCCATCGACGTCGCCCCGCTCTGCGCGATCTGGCTGGCGGTGAGGACGGAGACCGCGCTGGTCAGCGACCGCTCAGGAGCTCCCGTCGCCGACGCGCCCATGATGAGCATGCGATCCATCACCTGCGGCCTGAACGCGGCGCGCACCTGCAGCGGCGTCGGGGCGAGCTCGGCGGAGTCGGCAAACAGCGCAGCGACACTCGGCATCACACGACCCGGGAGCTTCACCAGGATCACGTAGCCCGAAGGGCTGACGACGATGTCGAGGTCGGTGTCGCGCAGGACGTCGTGAATCACGTCGCCGACGGCGGCTTGCTCGCGCACGACTGTCACCCGACGGTCAGCGGGAATGATATCACTACTATAAGAAAGGCGGAGTAACGCCCGGAGGGCGATTTCGCGGAGTGCCGCCTCGATCGAAACGTCGGTCAGCGAGATCGAGATGGGACGGGCGAGCAGCGGGCTCGTGAGTCCCCCCCGCGCTGCGGTGACGCTGTCGCTATGGGCCGCGACGCGTTGCTGCCCCGCGACCACCCGAGGGGCGATCGCGGAGCAGCAGACAACGATCGAGGCGGCGGTCGCCAGCGCGCGCGCCGCGCGAGCCGCGGCCACGCGACGATGCAACCTCACGCACCCGCCTCCGCCAGTTGCTCGGAAGGAAGCTGCGGTGCCACCGTCACCCCAACCTTCGCCATGAAATCGACCCGATTGCCGGAACGTGTGAAGCGCAGATCGAGCGCGAGCCCGATGATGCGCAGGACCTCATCGAGCGACTCGCCCTGGAACTCCGAAGTGAGGTGGCGGTCGAGCAGCGCGTCGTCGGTCACCCGCACCTCCACGCCGTACCACCGCCGCAACTCTTCCGCCACGTCGGCGAATGGCGTGTCCACGAAGATGAGACGTCCGGATGCGAACGCTGTGAAGGGCGCCACGTCCACGTCGCGCCTGACCGTCACTACGTTCGCGTCCCGCACCGTCGCTACCTCGCGCGGCTTGAGGACAATGGTCGTATCGGCGCTGGTACCCCGGTGAATGGCGACCGATCCCGCGCTTACGGCGACCCGCAGCGTCGCGGCACCGCGCGCGTCGGCCGGGTAGCGACGGATCGCGAACGCGGTCCCGAGATCCTCGATCATCGTCCCGCCTGCGAACACGCGGAATGGGCGGCCAGCGTCATGCTCGACCGTGAAAAGCGCCTCGCCGTCGAGTTCGACCTCTCGCGCTCCGCTCCCGTACCCTTCGCGCGTGCGCAACGTCGACGAGACGCCGAGGATCACTGTGCTCCCGTCCGGGAGCCGCACCGTGCGACGCTCGCCGGAGCGCGTCGAGTAGGTGCTGGCCGCAACCGTCGCGACGACGCTTCCCCCGTCAGGTCGCAGTTGCGGCAGGAGAAGCGCACCTCCGATGATCACGATCGCCGTCGCCGCGACCTGCATCACACGCGCAGTATCGTGCCACCAACGGCGCCTGATTGCGATACTCAGTATCGGTGCACCGAGGTCATCCCCAAGCGCGATCCGAGGCAATTCTGCTGAGACCTTGGTCCACGCCGCGTCCAAATTCCAGCCGGGATCGGCGGAAGGCGTGCGCCAGGCGAGCTGAATCGCCAACAACGCGGCGCATCGCTCGGCATCTGCAGCAGCCCACCGCTCCGTTTCGGCGCGCTCGACCGTCTTCCCCTCACCCGCGATGTAGCGGGCAAGTCGGTCGTAGTCGTCGTCGGAGAGGTGGTCGAGAGGCATTCGTGGGAACGATCGCGGGTTCGCTCAGGGATGGCAGGGAGACACGTCAGGGTCGGCGCCCCCCTTACTGGTCCAACTCGGCGCATGTTAACGTGCCTTCCGCTCCCGGCGCGACCGGGAGTGAGCAGGATGCGCGACCCCTCTGCCCCGAGGCGGTCCCCCGATGGAACTTGCCGCACACGATGAACGCTCCCCCCGACGACGAAGATCTCGCCACGCTGCCGCTCGGCTCCCCTGCGGGGTCGGGGGACAGCGAGCTCGCGCGCCGGATCCGGGCGGGCGATGAGCGGGCACTCGAGGAAGTCTTTCGTGCCTACTACGCCGGGATGTGCAGCTTCGTCCGACGTTTCGTGAACGCTCCCGACGTCGCCGAGGAACTCGTGCAGGACGTCTTCTTCAAGCTCTGGGCCAAGCGCGAGACGCTGAGCGACATCGACGCGTTGCGTACCTATCTCTTTCGCGCGGCGCGAAATACCGCGCTCAACTTTCTGCGGCGCAAGAAGTTGGAGAACGCGTGGGAGGAACGTGAGGCCGCGCGCGGCGAGCCGGTGACGATGGCCGCGACCGATGACGACGCCTCCACCGACGAGGTGACGCGCGCGGTCAATCACGCGGTTCACAAGCTTCCCACCCGCTGTCGGGAGATCTTCCTCCTGAGCCGCGAGGCGGGGCTCACGTACGCTGAAATCGCCACCTCGCTCGGAATCAGCATCAAGACCGTCGAGACGCAGATGGGGCGCGCCCTGAAGTCGCTGCGGATTTCCCTGGCCAGATATCGCGCCGGCTAGCGGTCACGAGCGACGCGCGGCGATAGGGGGCCGTATCGAGACACGTGTCTGATAGCATGATGCGTCCGAATCGAGGAGTGCCGGTGTGAGGGTGCAACGCGTGCAACGCGTGCGAGGATCGCGCAGGGCGACGCCGATGGCGCGAATCGCGTCGGCTGGCATCCTCCTCGTGGTCGTGGCGTTCGCGGCCGGGTCGTGCGTCGAGGCGCCGGCGACGACGTCACCTGACGACGCGTACGAGAGCCCGCTCGCCGAGGCGTTCGATGCCCTGTCGCGCGCCGCGAGCGAGAACGGCGACCTCGCACGCAGCGACGGTTTTGCCTATGCGGCGTTGTCGGTTCGCAGTGGCGTGACGCCCTCGCGCCTCGACGTGCAACTCGAGGACAGCATTGAGACATACGACGCGTTCGTGAACACCGCGTGGTGGGATCCAGCGCTTCCGACAAACGTGCGACCGCCGGCGCGCCGCACCTTGGTCGGGTGGCGCAAAACCGACGCCGGCACGACGCGGGTCCTCGCGCTGACGTCGCCCTCCGACTCGGCACGCATCCTGAGCCCTGTCGCGTTAGGCGCGGGAGTCTCGACGGTGGCAGTCTACGCCGCCGGATCGGCGATGCAGAACGAGGGGCGCGACACACCGCAGGGGAAGCCGGACATCGGGAGCGCGTGGTACGGCACATCAGGGTGGGTGAAAGTCGCCGAGGCAGCGGTGCTCGGCACCTGCCCCGACACCGTGCGCCACCACGATGCGCTCGGCGTCTCGCACTGCGAGCTGGCGCGGTACCGCGTCGCCTTCGACATCTCCATGCAGCACCTGACCGGCCGGCCGCCGCAACTCGCCGCCGGGACCGCGGTGCGACGGGTGGCTACTGTGGAGGAGAGCCTGGTCAACGGACTCCGGCTGCGTTTCGTGTGCCTCACGCCGAGCGGGGAGCACGGCTGTAGGTAGTCTTTAAAGAGCCGAGCCAGCCGGGCTGGACCTTGCATGCGCCTGATGCCCGCAGGTGCAAACCCCGGCGCGTTAGGCGACCTCGGCTGCAAAGGCTTCCGTATTGAATTTCGGATGCGAACCTTTGTATTTCTCTTGCGCCATGCGAGCGCTCCCTCCTATGCTGGCGCTCCAGTGCGCAGGGTGCCACGAAACGCGCCGCTGCGCTCGGCACTTACATGCGGAGGAAACGATGCGCAGAGATGTCCGCGCGCACAGACCACGGCCGGGGCAATTCGTGATGGTCGCGGCCGTCGCCTTTCTGCCAGCCACGGCGCTGGCGGAGCGGCCGGGGGGTGACGGAGGAGGCGAAGCTGCACGAATGGAGACGCCAAGAGTGGATGGCGCCATCCGCGGGCGTGTGTTCGAGGAGGATGGGAGTACGCCGATCGCGGGGGCGCAGGTCATCGTCGTCGGCACCCGTCTCGGCGCTATGAGCGCGGCCGACGGGACGTTCATCATTCGTGGGGTGACAGCTGGTACGGTGCAGGTGCGTGCGTTGCGCCTTGGCTATCAACCCGTGATCACGGCAGTCACCGTCCCCGATGGAGGTGAGGCGACGGCCGACTTCCGACTGGTCCGATCGGCCATCCAGCTCGAGGCGGTGGTCACCACTGCCACGGGCGAGCAAAGCCGCAAGTCGGTCGGCAATGTCGTAGCCAGCGTCAAGGTCGACTCGCTGGTCGGCACGATGCCACTGACCAGCGTCAACGATGTATTGACCGCGCGCACCTCGGGCGTCCAGGTGCAACTCGGATCGGGGCAGACGGGGAGTGCGCCCTCGATTCGCATCCGCGGCGTCAATTCGCTCTCGCTCTCCAACGAGCCGCTGATCATTGTCGATGGTGTGCGCGCCGACAACTCGCCGGCCCCCGGCAACTTCTCCACGCAGCGCATCAATCGCTTCACGTCATTCAATCCCGAGGACGTCGAGTCCATCGACATCATCAAGGGACCGTCGGCCGCTGCCTTGTACGGGACGGCCGCCGCGAACGGCGTCGTGGTCATCAAGACGAAACGCGGCCGCGTCGGACGGACAGAATGGCGCGCCAACTTCGAGGGAGGGCAGGTCTCGCAGCCCGCAACCTTCTTCGACAACTATCGCAGTTGGGGACGCAACCTCGTCAACGGCACCCCGACCGCTGCGGCTGTCCTGTGCCGCGTCTCCGACGCATCGCTCGGTCGTTGCGTGGTTGATTCGCTCACCACCTTCAACCCGCTCTCGAATCCCGAGACGACGCCCTTCGCCAGTCAGCCGCGCTACAACTACGGAGTGAGCACATCAGGCGGCAACGAGAAGCTGCGCTTCTTCATCTCTGCAGATCGAGAGGATGAAATCGGTCCATACGAGATGCCCGCTTCGGAGATTGCCCGCCTGACAACGCTGCGCGGGACGCGCCCGCGTCCGGGCCAGATCCATCCCAACCAGCTCGGGCAGACGTCGGTGCGGGGGAACTTCAATCTTGGCCTGGCACCGAATCTGGAGCTGGCGGTGACGACCGGGTACTCCGATCGGACTCTCAACTCCCTCTTTGACGGCGGCTTCTTTGCGGGCCTCTCCTTCCAGTCATACTTCGCCCCGGGTTTCCGCAC
>JBDTUA010000037.1:0-22444 GCA_040007995.1 Gemmatimonadota bacterium
CGCCAACCCTGCCGCGCCGTTCCCGTTCGTCGCGTCCGCGGTAGTGGCGATCGCGCCGAGTTCCACGCCGAGTTCGGCGCGCATGGGCGAAAGCGATCCGCTCGGCGCCGCGTGTCCGGTGGGGGGAGACTCGCTCGTGTACAGGTATCGAACGGGGACGAACTGCTCGGCGCGTCGCGCACGGAACGTCGACTCGAGGCGCTCGCCAGCGGCGATGCGCCGGACCACGCCGCCACGTCCCGATCGACGCACCGCCATCGTCGCCGCCACCTGCTCGCGATCGTCGTGCACGAAGACGGCATCGACGAACTCCCGCGGGAGCTCCTTTCGTACGCGACGGGACATCGACCAGGCGCCGGCCGGCTCGGGGAGCGCGATCACCCGTACCCCGCGCTGCACCGCCTGCGTCGCCGCCTCGCTTCCCGCGGGCGCCGCGAGCCAGGTGTCGTGTCCGCGCTCGGCGAGCGCGCGCGCGACTGACGTGAAGACGCGCACCCCGCCCTCCCACGCCGTCCCGCTGCTGAGAAAGAGGGCGCGCATCGTCAGGCCGAGAGTACCGCGGCGCGCTCGGCGAACTGCAGGGAATGCAGCCGCTGGTACATCCCGCCTAACGTCAGGAGCGAGGCGTGCGTCCCGTGCTCCACGATGCGCCCCCTATCGAGCACGAGGATCTGTGAGGCATGCTGGATCGTCGACAGTCGGTGGGCGATCACGAAGACCGTGCGCCCCGAGAGCAGGCGATCGATCGCCTCCTGCACCAGCCGTTCGGACTCCGTGTCGAGCGCTGACGTGGCCTCGTCGAGGATGAGGATCGGAGGGTCGGCAAGGAGCGCGCGGGCGATCGCGAGGCGTTGCCGCTGTCCGCCCGACAGTCGCGTGCCGCGCTCGCCGAGTACTGTTTCATATCCCTCGGGGAGCGCGGTGATGAACTCGTGCGCATTCGCCGCGCGTGCCGCGGCCTCGACCTGCGCGTCGCTGAAGCGCCCGGCGGCACCGTACGCGATGTTGTTGCGCACGGAATCGTTGAAGAGCACCGTGTCCTGCGAGACGATCCCGGTGAGCGAGCGAAGCGATGACAGCGTGATATCCTGCGTGTCGACGCCATCGACCAATATCCGCCCGGCGGTCGGCTCGTAAAAGCGCGGAATGAGGTCGACCAATGTGCTCTTGCCCGCGCCGCTCGGCCCAACCAGGGCGACCACCTCTCCGCGGCGCGCGGCGAACGAAATGTCCTGCAGCACCGGGCCGTCATCGTACGCGAAACCGACGCGCTCGAAGGTGACCGTGCCCTCGAGGCGCGTCATCTCGCACGTGCCGCGATCGCGGGACGTCTCGGTCGGCTGGTCGAAGACCTCGAAGACGCGCTCCGCGGCCGCCAGCGACTGCTGCGCGACCGTGGGGACCTGCGACAGCTGCTTGAGCGGTTGCAACATGCGCATGACGATCAGCAGGAAGGTGATGAGTTCGGAACCCGTCATCGTCGCGTCCACCTGCACTTGGCGAGCGCCGACAAGGAGGATCAGCATGGCGATCGCCGTGGCCACGGTCTCGGTTATCGGCTGGGCGAGGAAGGCAATGCGGTTCACGCGCACCATCCCTTGCGAGTAGCGATCGCTCGCTTCGCGGAAGCGCCCCTCCTCATACGCTTCTCCCCGGTAGGCCTTCACCAGCCGCATCCCGGTGATGGACTCCTGGACCACGCTCGTCAGGTCGCCGTATTGGTTCCCGAGTCGCTTGTGTCCCTTCCGCAGCTTGCGCAGGATCGGTTGCAGCAGTCCGATGAGCAACGGAGCCACGACGAGTGAGATGAGCGACAGTCGCCACGACATCACGAACATCGTGACGATCGACGTGATGACGACCGCGGTGCTCTGGATGGAGCGCGTCACCGCCTCGGTTATCACCTGCTTCGTCTGTTGCGTGTCCTGCAGGACGCGGGCGAGGATTTGCCCGGCCCGGGTGCGCGTGAAGTACGCGAGCGGAAGGCGCTGCAGGTGAGCGTAGAGCGTGTTGCGCAGGTCGCGCGTCACGTATTCCTGCAGCGCCGCGCCAAACTGTCCGCTGAGCCAGACCAGCAGGTTCTTGAGTGTCACCGCCACAAGGATGACGCCGATGATGTTCCGCAGCGATCCCATCGGGTCGTCGGACTGCAGGAAGGTCCCGATGACCCGCTGCTGCAGCGCAGTGACCTTGCCGAACGTCTGCGTCTTGAAGAGCGCGTCGAGGAACGGGATCAGCAGCGTGAGCGAGAAGACGTCGAGAAGCGCCGCCCCGATGTTGCAGGCGATCGTGGCCGACATGCGCGACGTATGCGGTCGCAGAAAGACCAGCAAGCGCCGGTACACTATCTGTTGTCTCCCGTCTCCCGTCTCAAGTCTCGCATACGCCTCACTCCTTGGGAGTCAGCAGCGCCAGCGGCACGATCACTTCCTCCGGCGTAACGCCCCCATGCAGGAAAGACCCGCGATACCGGCTCTGGTATTCGCGCAGCTTGGTGGGATAGACGAAGAAGGTGTTCTGCACGGCCAGGAGCGTGTTGGCGCCGAGCCCGCGGCGCGGGAGGCGCAGCGCATCCTCATTGGGGAAGAGCAGCGCCTGCTCCGGGCGCTCGGCGCGCAGGTCCTCGCCGAACTTGTACCGCAGGTTCTGCGTCGCGTCGCGCTTGGCGAATACGGTCGCCGGTGTCGTGCAGTGGATCGACCCATGATCGCTGGTGAGGACGACCGTGACCTTCTTGCGCGCCGCCTCCTTGAGAAGCGAGAGGAGCGCAGAGCGCTGGAACCACTGCAACGTGAGCTGGCGGAGGGCGATCTCGTCCTTCGCGACCTCGAAGAGGATCGCCGATTCCGAGCGACCGTGCGTGAGCAGATCGACGAAGTTGAAGACGAAGGCACTGATCCCCTCGGCGCCGATCGCCGTCGACATATGCCGTTCGAGCTCGTCGGAATCGTGCGGGGTCGAGATCTTCTGGTATCGGACCGGGACGTTGACCTTGATCTCCTTCATCTGCGCCTCGAGCAGGTCGCGCTCGTGGGCGTTCAACGTCTCGTCGTCGCGCTCGCCCCACCAGTCGGGAAAGCGCGCGGCGATCTCGCCGGGAAAGAGCCCGCTGAAAAGCGAGTTGCGCGAGTAAGGCGTCGCGGTGGGGAGGACGGCGAAGTAGTGCGTCGTCTCGACGTCGAACAGCGAGGCGAGCGTCGGCTCGACGATGCGCCACTGATCAACGCGCATGCAATCGACCACGACGAGGATCACGCGTCGGTCGCGTTGCAGCACGGGGAGCACAAACTCGGGAACGACGTCGATCGACAGCGGCGGACGTTCCCCTTCGAGGTCGGCGAGCCAGCGCGGGTAATTGTACTGCATGTACGCCGCGAACTCGCGCTGCAGGTCCGGATAGAGCCCGCGCAGCGATTCGTAGAGCCCCATCTCCCCCGATTCGGCGAGGTCGACGTCCCAGCGCATGAGTTCGTCGAAGCGCTCGATCCACCCGCGCCAGTCGAGCGAGCCGTGGCGCTCGTGCTCGATAGCACGGAAGCGGTCGACGAAGGCGCGGGCAATCGCCTGCTTCCGGATCTTGGACCCTTCGAGGATCTTGGTGACCGCTGCGAGCACCTGCCTGGGCGAGACCGGCTTGACGAGGTAGTCGCGCACGTTGACGCCTAACGCCTCGCGCAGGATGGAGTCCTCCTCGCTCTTGGTGACCATCACCACCGGGAGAGTCGGGGCAAGCTCGCGGACCTCGCGATACGCCTCGAGCCCCCGCTTGCCGGGCATCTGCTCGTCGAGCAGCATCAGGTCGAACTGGCGCCGGCGCAGCATCTCGACGGCGTCGTCGGCGTTGGTGGCGACGGTGACCTCGAACCCCTTGTCGGCCAGGAAGAGGCGGTGCGGCTCAAGGAGCTCGGCCTCATCATCGACCCAGAGGACGTGGCGAATGGGGGGGGCGATCTTGGGGAACGTCGGCATGAGTCGGAATGTAGGGGATCGGCGAATCGTTTGCCGAGCGACGCCGGACCGGTAGATTCCCCGCGTGCTCTCTCAGCCACCATACAGCCTCGCCCCGATCGTGTTCCGGTTCCGCGCCCTGGCCACCCTGGCCGGACGCCTGCCGCTCGGGGGAGAGCGCGAGCTGATCATGACGCTCATCATGGCGGCGCGCCTGGCCGATGGCTGCAGCGCGCGCGCCGCGCTCACCGGCGAGCTGCGCAAGGCGCGCGGGCTGGGCGCCCGGCACTGGATCGGTGCCATTGCCATCTCCGCCACCGCCCGGTCGGCCGCGTATCAAGTTGCCGACACCTCGTCTGGGGAGTCGAGAGAGGGGGTAGTGGCCGCGCTCGAGCGCCTGATGGGGATCGCTGCCCCACTGCTCGACCCCCCGTCGCGCGCGGAGCTCAAGCAGGTGGTGAGCGCGCTGCGCGCCGCCTGACTCGCACGCTGAAGCTCCCGCATTGCCTCCCATGATCGACGACCTCGACCCGTTCGACGACGACGCTCCCGCTACGTCTGCATTCGACGTCCCCGTCGACTCTGCCAGCCCGGACCACCGGGAAGCAGCACCGCGCTACCTGGATGCTGCGGGATATCTCGAAGGGATGGTGGCAGCTGGTGGGGCCGGTGACACGCTGTCGTGCGGCTTTCCGTCGCTCGACACTCTGTTAGGCGGCGGGATCCGGCGGGGGGACCTGGTGGTGCTCGGCGGCGACGTGGGGAGTGGAAAGTCTTCGCTGGCGCTGGCGATGGCGTTGCGCGCGGCACTGGCGGGGCGAAGCGTCGCCCTGGTTTCGGGAGAACTGTCGGCGGAGCGGTTGCTGGAGCGTTCACTCGCCATTCAGGGGCGCGCGCGCATCGACGACCTGCGGCACAGCCGGTTGAGCGAGGAAGCCTACGCATCGGTCGCTGGCGCCGCGCTCGCCATGCGCGCCCATCCGCCGCTGTTCGCCCACGTCCCGCCCAACGGGCTGCCGGGGATGTCGGACCTGTTGATCGAGCATCTCGGGCTCGATTTGCTCGTGGTGGATCCGCTGCAGTCGCTGGCGCGCGGGGCACTGCCGATGGAGGAGGAGCTCGCCCAGTCCGTGCGAGACCTCAAGGGGATGGCGGTGCGGCGCGACTGCGTTGTGCTGCTCGTCGCGCATCTCGGCGTGCCGGTCCGCGAGCGCGGCGATCCCCGTCCTCGGCTCGACGACTTCGGCGCGTTAGGGAGTGTGCGGCACCTGGCCGACGTCGTACTCGCACTCTACCGCGAGGAGCTGTACGAGACCTCGCGCGATGTTGATGGTGCGGCGGAGGTGCACGTGCTCAAGCACCGGGGGGGCGGCACGGGGTACGCGGACTTGTACTTCTACAAGCAGTGGCTGCGCTTCGAAGACATGGTGGAGCCGCACCGGTAGAACGTCGGCCGGTTGGGTGAAGCGCGACCGAGCACGGTCCGATGGGTCTCGCGCGCGACTGCGCTTGGTCGGTGCAAGCTCCACCAGCACGAGATCGTCGTGGTCGACACCGACGAGCGAGGACGCCCAACGCGACGTCGCCTTTCTGCTTGAGCGATCGCGTGGATTAGTCGCGGGTAGGAGCGCGCGTGGCGAAGCGTCGCTCTGAACGGTGGTGAGCGCTTTGCGGGGGGGACGGACGATGCTCGGCGCGTTCGTTCCGGCCCGTGTTGCGTGCGGGAGTTTTGCGCTCGACGACGTCTCGGGCGCCAGGGTTCGGATGGTCGAGCGGCGGCACACTCTCGCAAACGAGCCGACCGTGCCGGGATGCACGCGTCTCACGCTGAGAGTCACAAACGATGTGCCGGTCGTGGAGGCCTGTACAACTCCGACTGGTGCCGGAGCGATGCGTCGCGCCTGGAAGTGGATGCGAGTCCGATCGTCGACGCTCAGACTGGCGTTGTGCGAGTTCCCGTCGTGCTGCGGAATATCGGCAGTGTGGCCGTCGTGGCTCCGGCGCCACCGCAGATGACGCCCCGTTCGCAGCACCTCGCGCCGGCGAATGAGGATGTCTTCGCAGCCCACGTCGACAGCCGCGCAGCGCAGCAGGCGGTGTGAAAACGAGCATACGGCGTGAGCCGCATCCGCTACGGCTGCGCCTCGGTCTCACGGAGTCGTCGCGAGTCCCGCGGTACGCGCCGCCTGACGCGCAGCGTGGCGCCGTTCCGAGTCCGAGTCCGTTCGCAGGCGAGAAACCGCTCAATCGCGCCGCCTCCGACCGCGCGCTGAGGCGATCGCGCATTCGCCACTCGTGCTCCCAATTCGGGCAGCGAGCCCCTCTCCCCCCGCCCCCAACCCGCGCCCAATCCGTATATTACCCCTCCCACCCCGAGGACCCGACGGAACGCGAGACATGGCCGGCCATAGCAAGTGGAAGCAGATCAAGCACTACAAAGCCGCGACCGACGCCAAGCGTGGCGCGAAGTTCACGAAGCTCATCCGTGAAATCACCGTCGCCGCGAAGTTCGGCGGCGGCGACCCGGGGGGGAATCCGCGCCTGCGCACCGCCATCGACATCGCCAAGGCGGCGTCCATGCCTAAGGAAAACATCGAGCGGGCCGTCAAGAAGGGGACCGGGGAGCTCGAGGGGGTCGACTACGTCGAAGTGACGTACGAGGCGTACGGCCCCGGCGGCGTCGCCCTCATGATCCAGGCGCTGACCGACAACGCGACTCGTACAGTCGCCGAGATCCGAGCCAAGCTCTCGCGTGGTGGCGGGAATCTCGGCGCGACGAATTCGGTCGCCTTCATGTTCGATCGCCGAGGGCAGCTCTATCTCGATGCCACCGGCCAGGACGAGGACAAGCTGATGGAGCTCGCCCTCGAGGCCGGGGCGGAGGACTTCGTGCGCGAGGACGACACCTTCATCGTCTCGACCGCCGTCTCCGACCTGCACACGGTCAAGCAGTCACTCGAGGACGGCGGACAGGTCATCCGGGAGGCCGAGCTCTCCTGGATCCCGCAGAACACGGTGCGGGTGGAAGGCGAGAACGCGCAGGCGCTCCTCAAGCTCATCGAGGCGATCGACGACCTCGACGACGTGCAGAAGGTGGACGCCAACTTCGAGATGGACGATGCGGAGCTCGAGAACGCCTAACGCGGCGCGTGCGATCAGCGGCGGCATCCGTCGCCCGCCGCCGCGCGACCGTCGTCCGTCCGTCCGCTGATAGTCCGCTGTTAGTCCTTGGCGTAGATCCGGGAACCGCCGTCACCGGCTACGGGCTGGTGCATCACGGTCCGCGCGGCATCTCTGTCCTGGTGGAGTGCGGCGTGATCCGCACGAAGCCGAAAGACCCGCTCTCGGCGCGTCTCGCGGAGATCTTCGACGGCATTGCCGAAGTCCTTGAGCGCCATCACCCCGAGGCGATGGCGGTCGAGAGCGTCTTTTACGCTCGCAACGTGCGCACCACGATCACTCTCGGCCACGCCCGCGGCGTGATCCTGCTCGCCGGACAACGGGCCGGGGCCCGCATTCATGAGTATCCCCCGGCCGAGATCAAGAAGGCCATCTGCGGCACCGGTACCGCCAGCAAGGAGCAGGTGCAGTTCATGGTCGCCCGGCTGTTGCGCCTGAAGCACGCCCCCTCCCCCGCCGACGCGGCCGACGGCGTCGCCGCGGCGCTCACCTGCCTCATGACGGCGCGTATCGACGCGCTGGCCGGCCGGCGCTAGTGTTGCTACCGATTCCTCCGACTGCCGTCCGGCGCGTGCCGGCTTCCACGTCTCATCTCTCGCGATGATCTCCCTCGTCGTCGGCACGCTCGTCAGCAAGGAGCTGGACCGCGTGGAAGTGCTCACCACCGGCGGGGTCGGCTATCACCTCGCGATCCCGCTCGGCACCTTCGAGGCACTCCCACGCGCGGGCGAGGCGGTGCGGCTCCATACGTCGTTGGTGGTACGTGAGGACGACTGGCTCCTCTACGGCTTCGCCACTCCGTTCGAGCGCGCCGTGTTCCGCAAGCTGCTGCTGGCCAAGGGGGTTGGTCCCTCGCTGGCGATCGGGATGCTCTCCACGCTCTCGGCCGAGCGTCTGGTGCGGGCGATTCGCGAGAAGGACCTCGTAACGCTCCAGCACGTCCCTCGCGTCGGCCGCAAGAAGGCAGAGCAGCTGATCCTCGACCTGGCCGACAAGCTCGACGATGTTTCGGCGGCCCGAGGGGGCGAGCAGGACCCCGGAGCCGCAACGAACGCCGACGCGGTGCGCGCCCTGGTCTCGTTGGGTTACGCCGCGCCGGACGCCGAAAAGGCGGTGCGCGCCGCCCTCGAGGGGGCTGGCGCAACCGGATCCACGGCGGAACTTGTGCGGGCAGCCCTTCCGCTCGTGGGGCGGCGCTGACACGTTAGGCGCTATCGCCTCCATTCCCCTTTTCCGTTCTCTCGATCATGCCGGCTGCGCGCGCATCCACGTTCACCGAATCGGTCATTCGCGAGATGACCCGCGTCGCCCAGCAATACGGGGCCATCAACCTCGCGCAGGGTTTCCCCGACTTCCCGATGCCCCAGGTCATGAAGGACGCGGCCTGCGCCGCGATCCACGGCGACATCAACCAATACGCGATCACGTGGGGAGCGCCCGCGTTGCGGCTGGCGATCGCCGAGAAGTATCACCGCTTCTACGACTACACCGTCGACCCAGACAAGCACATCACCGTCACCTGCGGTGCGACCGAGGCGATGGCTGCGGTCTTCCTCGCCATGGTCGATCCAGGCGATGAGGTGATCGTCTTCGACCCGTTCTACGAGAACTACGGCCCCGACGCGATCCTCGCCGGCGCCAAGCCGGTCTTCGTGCCGCTCGAATCGCCGACCTGGACCTTCGATCCGCAAAAGTTGCGCGACGCCTTCACCCCGCGCACCAGGGCGATCATCGTCAACACGCCGCACAACCCGACCGGGCGCGTCTTCACCCGCGAGGAACTCGACCTGATCGCCGAGCTGTGCATCGGCAACGATGTCTGGGCCTTCACCGATGAGATCTATGAACACATTCGGTATGCGGGCGGCCACCATGTGCTGGCGACCTGGCCGGGAATGGCCGAGCGCACGATCACGATCTCCGGACTCTCCAAGACCTTCAGCTGCACCGGGTGGCGCCTGGGCTACGTGATCGCCCCCGAGCGCGAGACGGTCGCGATCCGCAAGGTGCACGACTTCCTCACCGTCGGGGCGCCGGCGCCGTTGCAGCAGGCGGGCGCGATCGGGATGGCCTTCGACGCCGAGTACTACAACCACCTCTCGCTTGACTATCGCGCGCGTCGCGAAATTCTCTGCGAGTCGCTGCGTTCCTCCGGCTTCACCTTCACCCCGCCCGAGGGCGCGTACTACATCCTGGCCGACTACTCGACGATGAGCGACATGGACGACGTGTCGTTCGCGCACTGGCTCGCCCGGGAGATCGGCGTGGCGACGGTCCCGGGATCGTCGTTCCACGTGGCCGGCGGGCCGCCGCGCACGTACGTGCGCTTCGCCTTCTGCAAGCGTGTCGAGACGATCCACGCCGCCGCCGAGCGCCTCGCCACGATCGCTGCGCGGGCCTAGACGCGGGGAGCGGACCCCAGCCGGTGCGGCGAGGACGCGCCACGTCCGGTACATTCGCGCGGCGCGCCAGCTGCGCTGCATCGGGCGACTTGTCTAGCTGGCCGCCTCGACGATGGATCCAAGTTGGCGCGCCGGTCGCCCGGAAGGAACGAGCGTGATCTCCTGCCAGATGCGCGCCAGGAGCTCGTCGCTGCTCATCGGGCGGGCAAAGAGGTACCCCTGCCCCATCTCGCACCCCAGGCTGCGCAGCGCCTCCAGTTGCGCAGTCGTCTCGATCCCCTCGGCGACAATGCGCATGCCGAGCGACTGGCCGAGCACGATGATCGCCCGCACCAGTCGCGGGTCATACGTCGCGTCGGCCATCGGCTCCACGAAGCTCCTGTCGATCTTGAGCACTGCGATCGGGAAGCGCTGCAGATAGCTGAGCGACGAGAAGCCCGTCCCGAAGTCGTCGAGTGCCAGCGTGACGCCTAACGCCTTGAGCGACTGCAGCACGCGCTCGGCGTCCGCGGAGTCGCGCATCAGGACGCTCTCGGTGATCTCGAGCAGCAACTGCGCCGGCAGGATGTCCGCCGCCTCGAGCGCGGAACGGACGTCGTCCAGAAGCGACGCGTCGTGCACGTGGCGGGTCGAGACGTTGACGCCGACGTGGACACGCTGGCCGGTTTCGTCGAGCCATCGGCGCGCGTGCCGGCACGCCTCGCGGAGGACCCAGCGGCCGATCGGAACGATGAGCCCGGTTTCCTCGGCGATGGGGATGAAGACCGAGGGAGAAATCACGCCGCGCGTCGGATGCGTCCAGCGCACGAGCGCCTCGACGCCAACGAGCTGTCGCTCGCCAAGTCCGACCACCGGTTGGAAGACGAGGGTGAGTTCCTCCGCCTCGATCGCGCGCCGCAACGCCGCCTCGATGTCGAGGCGCACGACGACGTCCTCGTGCATGTGCGGTTCGAAGACGGCGCAGCCCCCCTTGCCACGGGTCTTGGCGATGTACATGGCCAGGTCCGCATGGCGCATGAGGTCCGATGGGTTGGCCGCGTCGCGCGAGTTCGCGATCCCGATGCTGGCGCCGATGCAGATCTCCTTCCCCTCGACGGTGAAAGGGTCGCGGAGTGCGGCCACGATTCGCTCGGAAACGCTGCTGGCGAGGCCAGACATCGCGACGTCCTCCAAGAGGATCGCAAACTCGTCGCCCCCGAGGCGGGCGAGCGTGTCGCCGTCGCGCAGCTCGGCCGCGATGCGCGCGCTGGCCTGCACGAGGAGCTGGTCGCCTGCGGCGTGGCCTAACGAGTCGTTGACGCGTTTGAAGTCGTCGAGGTCGAGGAAGAGCAGCGCCACGCCCCCGGGAGAGCGGCCAGTGCGGCGAAAGGCATGCTCCAGGCGGTCGAGGAAGAGTGTTCGGTTCGCCAGGTGGGTCAGGGGGTCGTGGAAGGCCTGGTGCGTGAGCTGCCGCTCCAGTTCTGCACGCTCCGAGACGTCGCGCGAGTTGAGGACGATGCCCTCCACGGTTGGTTCGTCCAGCAGGTTCGTGGCCACATGTTCGGACAGCACGGCGCGCCCGTCCAGCGTCTGGAAGCGCCACTCGCCGCGCACCGACTCGCGTCCGCGCGCCACCGCCTGGCCAAGCAAGCGCACCGCGTGGACCACGTCCGACGGGTGTACCAGCTGCAAGAGCTGCTCGCCAACGACAGTCTCGGCGCTGCCGCCGAGCGCTTGCAGCGCTGCCGGGCTGGCGTAGCGCACCGAAAAATCGGCGTCGACGATCAGGAGCATGTCCGACGCGTGCTGCACGAGCGCACTGAAGCGTGCCTCGCTCTCCCGGGCGGCCGCGATGCTGGTGAGGTGCAGGTTCTCCCGCACCGCCACCCACTGTCGCGCAAGGACGAGCGCGGTGACCAGCGCAGCCCCCACGCTCAACACCTGGCTCTCCACCGAGCCGCGCCGTAGGGCGGCGAGGACGAGTAGCGCAAAGACAAGCGTGCTTGCAACGTACGGAAGTGCCGTCGGCGTCAGGCGGCGCACCGCCGCGTCGGTGGTAGGCGTCGCGGCGCGTGCCTCGCGACGCTGCTGGAAGGCAGCCAGTGCCATCAACAGCGCCGAGCTCGCCCATAGCGCGTCGAGCGGACTTCCCATCTGGTAGGTGCGATGTCCGACGCGATACGCATAGATCGCGTCCGCCACCATCGACACCAGCAGTCCGATGGCCAGGATCGTGATGGTCCGCGAGGGGCGCCGTCGCGGCGCGCGCAACCAGAGCCACGTGACCCCGACGAGCACGACGACGTCGCCTAACGGGTACACGACGATGTAGAACAGTTCCGCGAGGCTCGTTGTCTCGAGCGGTAGCGACTGCGGCACGGCGAAATGCAGTAGCGCCACGAGTCCTGCGGCCACCACGATAGTCCCGTCGAGGGAATGCGTGACCATCTCTTCGCGCGTCCACCGCGCCACGGGGAGGCGCAGCAGTCCGGCGAGCAGGAACGGATAGTAGAGCAGGTAGACGGCGTCCGAGATCGAGAGGCTAGGACTCTTCCCGGCGCGGAACTCAAGATACCAGAAGATACCGTTCCCGATCCATTGCGCGGCCGCGGCCAGGGCCAGCAATCGCCATGCGTCGCGCAGGCCGGCTTCGACCGCCAGGTCGCGCGACACGCGCCAGGCGGTCAGGGTGAGCAATGCCCCGGTGAGCAGCTGCGCACTCAGGTGGACCGCGTGGCGTTGCTCCCACGTCGACGATGGCACGAATTGCAGCGCCGCAACGACGGCGACGTGCAGGCCGATCACAAGGACCGCCACCGCACTGGCCGGTCGGGACGTGGCGAAGAGACGCCGAAAGTTCAGGAAGTGGGCGCGCGCGCGGATTCGTGACATGATGCACTTAGAATTGTCGGCGTCCGCCCACCCGAACTTCACCTGCCAGCGGGTTTACGATGCGCAGGATTGGGCCCCTCTTCGCTAGCGCTCGACGACACGGCACCCTGCGGCGTCGGCGGAGGCCCTCGGCGAGGCGCACGAGCGGGACTTTCGGGCTATATTCTCCCCCGCGACCCCGGAAGGGCACCCGCCTTCGCCGATGCGCTTCCGGGTCTCCTCGTCCGCCGTCTCATTCGTTGCGATACTCGGCGCCTGGACCGGCTGTCGTCCGAGCCGCTCGTCGTCCTGCCATTCGACCCTCGTCAGCCACCTAGTGCCTCGCGAAATCACGACCCCCGACGAGATCCCCGAGGAGGGACCGGTCGAACTCTCGCTTCGGCCGCAGCGTCTGGCGGAGTTCATCGGGCAGCCCAAGATCAAGGACAGCCTGCGCATCTCCATCGACGCAGCCCTCAATCGACGTGAGCCACTCGACCACACCCTGTTCTTCGGTCCTCCGGGGTTGGGCAAGACGACGCTCGCCGAGCTGATCGCCCGCGAGCTAGGCGTCAACATCCGGACGACGTCCGGGCCGGCGCTCGAGAAGCCGGGCGACCTCGTCGGGACGCTCACCAACCTGCGCGAGGGCGACATCCTCTTCATCGACGAGATTCATCGTCTCAAGCCGGTGATCGAAGAGTTCCTGTATCCGGCGATGGAGGACTACCGGATCGACATCCGGCTGAGCGAGGGGCCCAAAGCCCAGACGATCACAATGCCGATCGAGCGCTTTACCCTGATCGGCGCGACGACGCGACAAGGGATGCTCACCCCCCCGATGCGGGCGCGCTTCGGCATCGTCCAGCGCCTGAATTACTATCCCGCCGAGGACCTCGAGCACATCGTCCGCCGGACTGCCGAGGTCCTGAAGGTGGCGGTGGATGACGAGGGCGCGCACGAGATCGCGCGGCGCTCGCGCGGGACCCCGCGCATCGCGAATCGCCTGCTGCGCCGCGTACGCGATTACGCGCAGGTCCGGGCCGACGGGGCGATCTCGCTCGAGGTGGCAAACCAGGCGTTGCAGCTGCTGGACGTCGACCAGTTCGGGCTCGACGACATGGACGCGCGAATCCTCCGGGCGATCATCGAGAAGTTCGAGGGAGGACCGGTCGGTGTGAGCTCGATCGCGGCCGCCGTCGCCGAGGATGCAGGAACGATCGAGGAGGTCTACGAACCGTTCCTGGTGCAGAACGGCTTCCTGCAACGCACGCCGCGCGGCCGGGTGGCGACCACGCTCGCATACCGGCATTTCGGCTTTCATCCTCCGAGCGCTGCCGACCAGGTGCAACGCGGCCTCTTCGAAGGGCCGGCGTAGCGGCGCCCCCGGACCCGATGCACCCACTGCTTCACCGCACCTCCGCCTTCGACTTCGAGCTCCCGGAGTCGTCCATCGCGCAGTCGCCATGCGATCGACGGGACGCGTCGCGCCTGATGATCCTCGATCGTGCGACCGGCAGCATCCGGCATGGTACCTTCGCCGACCTGGCCGACCTCGTCCCCGCGGGTGATGTCCTCGTGCGCAACACCACGCGCGTCTTCCGCGCGCGCCTGCTCGGCGTGCGCGACTCCGGGGCGCCCGCCGAGGTGATGCTGCTCAAGTCGTTAGGCGACCGGCGCTGGGAAGCGATGGTGAAGCCGGGGGCGAAGCTCAAGACGGGACGGCTGGTGCACATCGCGCCCGGCTTCGACGTGCGCATCCTCGACGCAACCGGTCGCGGCACGCGCGTCGTACAGCTCGTGGCCGACGACGAGGACACCGCGCTCCTCGAGCGCCACGGGCACATCCCGCTCCCGCCATACATCTCCCGCAGCGACCGCCCGGACGACGCCGAGCGCTACCAGACGGTCTATGCGCGCGAGAGCGGGTCGGTGGCGGCACCGACCGCCGGCCTGCACTTCACCCCGGAGCTGCTCGCGACGCTCACCAGTCGCGGCGTGCAGCTGGCGGATGTGCTCCTGCACGTGGGGGCGGGCACTTTCAAGCCGGTCGAGGTCGAGGACTTCACCACGCACCGCCTGCACGAGGAATGGCACCGACTCGACGACGAGACGGCGACCCGGCTCAACGACGCCCATGCGCGCGGCGCGCACCTCTGGGCCGTGGGGACGACCTCCGTGCGCACGCTCGAATCGCGCGCAGCGGCCGATGGACGGCTCGTCCCGGGCGAAGGAGAGACCGCGATCTTCATCCATCCGCCCTATACGTTCCGTGCGGTCGACCGCCTGGTGACGAACTTTCACCTCCCCCGTTCCTCCCTTCTCATGCTCGTCGCGGCCTTCGCCGGCTACGAGTTCATCATGGACGCCTACCGTACCGCGGTGCGGATGGGCTACCGATTCTATTCCTATGGCGATGCAATGGTCATCCAGTAGGGCGGCGAAGCGCGTGTGCGTGGTGGTGCTGGCTCTCGGAGCCGGTTGCGTCACGGTCACCACGCGCGCGTTCCTTCCGTCGCCCCACAATCCGCTCTACACCCCCGCGCGGGCCGAGCCCGTGCTGACGGACTACCTGCGACTGCAGTGCGAACCGCTACGCAAGTCCCAGCGCCCGGACTCTGGCACGGCGCGCTTTATCATCGACGTCGATACCGCGGGCTTCGCCACGCGCGCGGAGATGCAGCGGGGCACGGGGGATGACACGCTCGATGGCGTCTTTGGCACAGTGGCCGCGCAGCTCACCTTCGAGCGCGCGGCCAAGGCCCGGCGGGAGCACGTCGACCTGCTCTACGCGTGCACGGGAGACGATGCCCACGTCACCGTCCGCACCGGGGGAGCCTGACGCGTGGACCGTCCGACTGCCGCGGCGCACCCGTTCACCTTCGAACGCCTCGCAACCGACGGACGGGCGCGCGCCGGGATCTTCACCACCCCCCACGGTCCGGTCGAGACCCCGATCTTCATGCCGGTCGGGACGCTCGCGACCGTCAAGTCTCTCGATCCCGACGACCTGCACGCCGCCGGTGCCCAGATGCTCCTCGCCAACGCGTATCACCTGCACCTGCGGCCGGGCGATGAGCTGGTCCGGGAGCTCGGCGGGCTGCACCACTTCATGCACTGGCCCTCGCCGATCCTGACCGACTCCGGCGGCTTCCAGGTCTTCTCGCTCGAGTCGCTGCGCACGATCACCGAGGAGGGAGTCGAGTTCCGGTCGCACATCGACGGCTCGCGCCGCTTCTTCTCGCCGGAGCGCGTCATGCAGATCGAGCGCAACCTCGGCGCCGACGTGATCATGCAGTTCGATCACGTCATTCCCGGTCAGTCGGAGGCCGGTGCCGCGCGCGATGCCTCGGAGCGCAGCCTGCGCTGGCTCGAGCGCTGCCGCGTCGAGTTCGAGCGACTCGGTCGGGAGGAGGGCGAGTTGCGAGGGGCGCCGCAGGCGCTCTTCCCCATTGTGCAGGGCGGTATACACGCAGACTTGCGGCGTGAGGCGGCACGTGCCATTCGTGGTTCCGGGGACTGGGTCGGCTACGGCATCGGCGGGCTGTCGGTCGGCGAATCCAAGCCCGACATGTATGCCATGCTCGACGTCGTGGAACCGGAGCTCCCCACCGACCGCCCTCACTACCTGATGGGCGTCGGCTTCCCCGAGGACCTTATCGAGGGTGTGCGTCGGGGCGTCGACCTCTTCGACTGCGTCGCCCCGACGCGCATGGGGCGCAACGGAACGGCATTCACCAGCGAAGGACGGCTCAACATCAAGCGTCAGGAGAACAAAGCGGATCCGCGCCCGATCGACCCTGCCTGCGACTGTGCCGCGTGTCGCCGCTTCTCGCGCGCCTACGTGCGGCACCTGTATGTCAGCGACGAGATCCTGGGGCTCCGCCTCCTCTCGCTGCATAATGTACATTTCCTGCTCTCCCTCATGCGTCAGGCGCGCCTCGCGATCCTCGAACATCGATTCGAGTCGTGGAGCAGCGACTGGCTCCTTCGTCTGGCTCCCCGCGCCTCCTCAACGCAATGACCGCGACTCTCCTCCCCGTGCCGTTCCTCCTGCAAGCGGCCGGCGGTGCGTCTTCACCGCTCCTTCCGTTTCTGTTCCAGATTGCGGCGATCTTCGGAATCTTCTACTTCCTCATGATCCGACCGCAGCAGAAACAGCGGAAGCAGCACGAGGAGCGCCTGCGCAACCTGAAGCGCGGCGACACGGTCGTCACCGCAGGCGGGCTGGTGGGCGAGGTCATGCACATCAAGGAGGGGCTGAAGGAAGCCGGAAAGGATGGGCAGGTCGAGAAATCGATGGAGGACCAGATCACGCTCAAGACGGGTGAATCGCGCGTGATCGTCGAGCGCGGACGTGTGTCGCGGGTCCTTGGGGGTGAACCCTCCTCCGCGCCGACCACGTGACGATCCTACCGATCCAGGTCCTCGGCTCCTCGATCCTGCGCGTCGAGACGACTCCTGTGGCCGAGATCACCGATGAGCTCCAGCAGCTCATCGACGACATGTACGAGACCATGCACGCGGCCCAGGGCATCGGACTCGCTGCGCCGCAGGTCGGACGGAATGAGCGTCTCACCGTGATCGAGGTCGACGGTGAACGCATCGTCGCCATCAATCCGGAGATCGTTGAGGAGAGCGGGAGCGACCGCGCCGAGGAAGGGTGCCTGTCGATTCCCGAGATCTATGGCGACGTGGAGCGCTCCGCTCGCGTGGTGGTGGAGGCCACCGATCGCGACGGGAACCAGTTCTCGGTCGAGGCCGATGGACTACTCGGGCGCTGCCTGCAGCATGAGATCGACCACTTGCACGGGAAACTCTTCATCGACTACCTGTCGTTTCTCAAGAAGCGCGCAGCGATGGCGCGATGGGAGTTGCAGAAGGCGAAGTTCCCCGATCTCCTGCGCGTCCTCACGCCAGACGTGATCCTGCGGCTGCGCGAGGAACACGATCACCCCGACGAGCGACTCTAGCGTGCGTGTCCTGTTCTGGGGGACTCCCGAATTCGCGACGCCCCCGCTACGGGCGCTGCTCGGAGAGGGATACGACGTCGTCGGCGTGGTCACCCAGCCGGACAAGGCGCAGGGTCGCAGCCGGTCCCATCTCGTACCGTCGCCGGTAAAGCTGGTCGCCGAGGAAGAGTGGGTGCCGGTGCTGCAACCGGAAAAACCACGAGGTGAGGAGTTCGAACAGGCCATTCGCGAGCTCGCGCCCGACATCTCGGTGGTGGTGGCCTACGGTCACCTCCTGCCGCGAAGCGTGATCGAGCTGCCACCGCGTGGAACGCTGAACATCCATGCCTCGCTGCTGCCACGCTGGCGTGGGGCCGCCCCCATCCAGGCCGCGATCCGAGCGGGCGATTCGGAGACGGGCGTGTCGGTCATGCGCATGGTGCAGCGCATGGACGCCGGCAACGTCCTCCTGCAAGCGCCGACGCCGATTGCCGACGATGAGACGTACGGCGAGTTGCAGCTCCGGCTGTCGGAGCTCGGGGCGCTGGCGATGGTCGAAGCGCTGACGCTCCTCTCGCTGGGTTCCGTGCAGGAGGTCGTGCAGGACGATGCGCGCGTTACCTATGCCCCGAAGATCGAGCGCGAACAGGCGGTGGTCGATTGGTCGTGCGACGGACGCGATGTCGCGCGTACCATTCGTGCCTACGATCCCCGTCCCGGCGCCTTCACCACACATCGTGGGGTGGACGTGAAGCTGTTCGGTGCGCGAGCCGCGATGGACGCGAAGGGCGATGTGGGCTGCGTGCTCGCGATCGACGAAGGCGGGATGCTCGTCGCCTGTGGCACAGGCGGCGCCCGGATTGCCTACGTCCACCCCGCCGGCAAGCGACGGCTTGCAGCGCTCGACTTCGCCCAGGGGCGCGGCATTGCGGTGGGCGATACGCTCGGACAGCGCGGCTAGCCTACCTCGTGGATGCGTCCGCTCCTCCCGGAGCGACGGCGCCTCGCGGCCGACGCGCGGTCCACGCCGCGGCCCCCAGCAGGAGCGCATTGGCGACGATCACCGGTGGCGCACTGATCGCGACGCCGTAGATGAGCCAGAGCAACGCACCGACCATCTGCAGATAGCGCAGCGTCTCGGCGCGGCGCGCGAAGTACGACGCGGTGAACACCGCCGTCGCCACCCAACCGACGGAGGGAAGAAGCTCTCCCAAGCTCGCGATCACGCGACGGCCCGCTCGATCACGGTGGGAGCGGTCACCACGGTCGCGCGATCGGTTCGCTCCCTCTCCCAATCGCTGCGCATCAACCTGTGCGTCAGGATCAGGGCGCGGAGCTCGGCCGAGGACCACACGAAGCGCTGGTCCAGCACGGGGATGAGGACGCTGAATGCGCTGTCGCTCAGGACCGTTCGCTTGGCGATGCGCGCGAGCTGCCCGTTCTCGGACACCGCGATCGTGAAGCCATCGCGATTGTTCACGTGCAGCATCTCGTGCAGCATCTCGTGCAGCATCTCGTGCAGCATCTCGTGCAGCATCTCGTACACGTCCGAGCTTCCGTCGCCGACGTACACGATGCGCTCGCCGGGGACGCCGAGATGGCGCTCGAGTTCTTCAATCGCGGCGACCTTTCCGTAGCCGGCGGCGACGCGCCAAACCGAGCGGACCTCGCCCGACACCGGATCGAAGTCAAACTCCGTGGCGTAGATGTGGTCGGGCGCCACGATGCCGGCGAGTGCCGACTCCACAACGTCGCGTGGGGCGGTCGAGATCACGTAGAAGGAAAAACGCCAGTCGTCGGTCCCCTTTTTCAGGAAGTCGACCAGCGGCTGAGTCGCGCCCTTCAGCCGAACGCGCCGGCCGGCCTCGGCGAGCTGCTCGCGGCGCACACCGCGAAACTCCGGATCGTGGCGAATCAGGTACGGCGGCTCTCCACCCTGCTGCACCAGGCTGCTGACGGCCAGTCCCGCGTCCTTCTCTTCGTTTCCATGGACTCCGAGGATCTCGGCGAGGACACTGCCGGAATCGTTGAAGCTCAGCGTCGTATCGAAGTCGAACGCCAGCATGTAGGGTCGAACGGCAGTTGAATCGGTCATAACGGCACCGGAATAAAGACTCCTTCTGTTGCTAGAGCAGCAACTTCGAATTTTGCTACTCAATCATCGACGCTTCAGTCAAGTGTAGTACGCATAAAGCGTTAGATTACAGTATCTTACAGAGCGTTTACAAGTGCTCTCCACGATGTGATATGTTAAAGCAACTTGCGCGAGTGACATGACTGCGCCATCGCCAGTCGTCACCGAACACGCACAGGTATTTGACACCCTGCGGCGCGAGATCCAGTCCGGTCGAGGGAAGATCGGCGATCGCCTGCCAGCGAAGCAGAACTAGTCGAGCGCTTTGGAGACGCGGGCATCACGGTGGGCGTGCGCTTCGCGACCTGCAGTCCGACGGTCTGGGGGAGCGTCGTGTCGGCTCCGGCACCTTCGTGCGAGGCAAGGCCGCCGGGACCGCCCTCTCCTTCGAACTGCTCATTCCCGACCTCAGGGAGTCCGACATCTTCGAGCCGATATGTCAGGGGATGATGCGTTCGCCGATGGCGCGGCAGTATACCCTGATCTGGGGGAGTACCAGCGGGCCCTGGACTTCCAAGGCCGACCTGGCTTGGCAGCTCCGTCGCCACTACATCGAGCGTGGGGTCGCCGTGGACTTCTTCGCTCCGCTCGAGCTCGAGGCCTCGCCCACGGACGTGAACCATCTTATCGCTCGCGCCTTCACCGAGGCCCGCATCCCGATCGTGCTGCTCGATCGCACGGTGACGGCGTACCCTGAGCCGTCCGCCTTCGACGTGGTCGCAGCGCGGGCTTCGTTGCGACCGAGCCACTCCTTTCGCGTGGCTGCGAACGCATCGCCGTTCTCGCTGCACCACTCGCGGCCTCGACGGTAGAGGCGCGCCGAGCCGGGTACCGGAAGCACTGTACTCGCGAGCCAACGAGGTCGACCCCGCCCTCTCGCTGCGCGTGGATCTGGACGATATGGAGGCGGTCCGCTCCATTCTGCTCGACCCGCGTCCCGAAGGAATCGTCTGCGCCAACGATCGTACTCCCGGACGTTTGGTGCGCACCCTACGGCGGCTGGCGTACCTCGTGGCGCGCGACGTTCGCCTGGTCGGCATCGATGACGTGGAATACGCGGTCCTTCTCCCCAGTCCGCTGACCACGTTGCGCCCGCCGACGCGCCAGATCGGCGAAGTCGCGCTCGCCGTGATGTTGCGGCGCATCGCGCAGCGGGAATTGCCTCCGAGTGACGCGCGGCTCAGCTGCGAGCTGGTGATCCGCGAGTCGTGCGGCGCAAGGCTCGCGGCGTAGCCCCGGCAAATAGCCACGCGGGTGGACGCGGCGCAGCGCACGACGGGTTGAGCACCGCCCCACGCGCGCGAGTGTCCGGTTTGCCGAAGACCGCGCCAGCCGCCCGGCACCGACTATTATTCCATTCATGATCCCGACCGATCGCTCACGCTTCCGCTCCGCCACACTGACCCACGGGGGGGTCACAGAGGCCCGTGTGGCGGCCGCGGATATTCTGGCGGACTTGCGAGGAGGCGACCTGCTCGACGGTGCGTTCGAGCGGCGGGCTGGCACGCTGGACGCGCGTGACCGACGGTGGACGCAGGAACTGGTGTACGGTACGCTGCGGCGGCGCGCGATCCTGGACGCCCTGCTCACCGAGCGTGTGCGCGGCGGGCTGGCCCGCCTCGATGCCGACCTGACCGACATTCTGCGTCTCGGCGTCTACCAACTGCTCCAGATGCGCTCCGTCCCGCCGTACGCGGCGATCGCCCAGAGCGTCGAGCTCGCGAAGCGCCGTCACGGCATCGGTGCCAGCAAGCTGGCCAATGCGGTCCTGCGGCGCGTCGATCGTGAGCGCGCCGATGTGGAAGCGACCACTCCGGCGCTCCCGTCCGATCCGATCGACGCGCTGGCCCTCACGACGTCGCATCCGCGCTGGCTCGTGCAGCGATGGGTCGAGCGCTGGGGACTTCTCGACGCGCGCACGCTGCTCGAGCGCAACAACGTCGAAGCGCCGATGGTGATTCGGCCGTTCGGGATCGTGCGGGAACAGCTGGAATCAATGCTCGAGTCGTCCGGCGTCGCGGTCGAGGATGCCCCGATGGTCGAAGACGGGCTCGCGCTCGCGGGACACGCCGCGCTCGCCGAGGTTGGTGCGTTCCGCCAGGGCCTCTTCTTCATCCAGGATCCCGCGGCCACGCTGGTCACTCGTTATGCGGCGTTCCCTGCTGGTGGCACGGTGGTCGATCTCTGCGCGGCTCCCGGCGGCAAGGCGTTTGAGCTCAGTCGCACGGCCGCGTTGGTCATCGCCGCCGACCGTTCGCCGACGCGACTCGCACGCATGAGGCAAAACATCGAACGCCTGGACGTCCGCAACGTCGCCTTGGTCGCGACGGACGCGCGCGACCTCGCCCTCTCCAGTGCAGACGCCGTCCTGGTCGACGCCCCATGTACGGGCACGGGGACGTTCCGTCGCCACCCGGACGCCCGATGGCGATTGCGTGTGTCGGACCTCGCCGTCAGCGCTGCGGCGCAGCGCGCGATCCTGCGCTCCGCCGCCAGCGTGATTGCGCCTGGCGGACTCCTCGTGTATAGCACCTGCTCCCTGGAGCCCGAAGAGAACGACGAGCAGGCCGAGGCGTTCCTCGCCGAACACACCGACTTCGTGCTCGAACCACCACCGGCGGGGGCAGTGCCCGACGTGGTCCTCGACGACGGGATGTTGCGCGTCCTTCCGCAGCGGGACGGGGTCGACGGCGCGTTCGCCGCCCGCTTTCGCCGGAGGTCGACGTGAAGCGTCCTTCCGCCCGCTGGCGAGCGCTCCTGCAGCACCTTGTCGTGGCGACGGGAGGATTCCTCTGCGCCTTCCTCTTCGTCGCCTTCGTCATCCTCCCGGACGATGTCGCGTTAGGTGATGTGAGCGTACCCGGCGTGGTGAACCTGACACAAGGAGACGCGCAACGCCGACTGACGGCGCTCGGCCTCTCCGTCACGATCGGCGAATCGCGCTACTCGCCGGACGCCCCCAAGTCGACGGTGCTGTC
>JBDTUA010000038.1:0-22332 GCA_040007995.1 Gemmatimonadota bacterium
CAGGGCTCACCGGCGCAGGGCTCACCGGCGCGGCGATCGCCGCCGGGATCGCCGCGGGTCGCTCTCGATCGTCGACCAGGCGCACGTCGACCCGCGGAAATGCTACGATCGCCGACGTCGCCGATGCCAGCTGCAACGCGCCCCCCGATGCCTCCACCTCGTCGAGCACGCGCGTGAACAGCTGATCCTTCACCGTCCGCCGACGGTCGAACGGTACGACGTACCGCACGGTGAACTCCATCCAGTTGTCAGTCAGCACAAGCGAGATCATGGGTTCGAGGCGCGCATTCTCGACGCGATAGCGCGCCAGCATCTCGCGCCATTCATGCGTCGCCGGCTCGACGAATTCGCCCGCCACCTCCTGCACGACCCGCGTCAGCATCGTCCGCGCGGTCGCGTGGTGCACGCCGTAGGTGATGGGGAGCGTGATTTCGTCCCACAGAAAGCCGAAATCTCCGGAGTAGTTGAAGACCGGTTCCTTGAAGACGAAGCTGTTCGCCACGCGCACGACGCGCCCCGTATAGAGGTCCCCCTTCACCCAGTCGCCGATCTCCATGATCGTGGTGCGCAGGAGGCCAATGTCGATGACGTCGCCCTTGATGCCTCCCAGCTGCACGCGGTCCCCGATGCGATAGAAGCGACCGGTGGTCAGCGCCATCCGACCGGCGGCGCTGGCGATGACCTCCTGGAGCGCAAAGGCGACGCCGGCGCCGATGATGCTCAGCGAGGCGAAGAGTCCGCTGAGCGACCCGCTGAACGACGACACCACGAGCAGCAGCGCGGCGACCCAACCCGCCGTGCCGATGTAGCGGCCGAGGCGGTAGCGGGCCTCCGGATCTTCCACCTGGCGATTGACGGCCGAGCGCAGCAGGCGAACGGCGACGAAGCAGACCATGAGGGCGATGCCCACCCGGGCCCAGCGGTCGCCGCCGACGTTGTTGAGCACTTCGAGCATGTGGTTCATGCGGGCCCCGGCGGCAGCGGTTGACAAATTGTACAAAATGTATATATTGAACATGTTGCCCGCGCCCATCGTTTCCATCGGCTGCGTGGGCGACGTCGTCGGGACCGGTCGCCAGTTGGCGTCGGCTCACCTGACCGCAGCGTCGCGCCCGTCGCGACAACGATACGTCGAGCGCTCCCCCTGACAACCAGGAGAAGCTCCGTGTCGCGGCCACCTCGTGGCCGGTAACGTTGGTGCCTCGCCATCGGCGCGGCGATCGGCGTTTCCGTGACGTCATGGAGGGGGATGCCGGACAGCACATGACACAGCATTTCCATCTCGAACGCGAACGACCCGACACACTGTACGCCGGAAATGGCGCAGGCGCGCGGTCGCCAGCCGCCCGTGCTCCTGCTGCACTACACGAGCGCGGGACGCGAGGCGGCACGAGGCGCGACGCACGAGGGCACCACGCATCAACGCACCACGCGCTCGTCGAACAGCACTGCGACGACCGGCAACTACGATCACCTTCAAAGCAGGAGTGAATGCATGGCCAGCACCACCAACACGATGAACACCAATAGTACCAAGAGCACCAACACCGGCAGCGAGACGAACGCCAGCGCCACCGCGCGCCGCACGAATACCATAAACACGCAGCACGCTACCAAGGATACCGGAGCGCCGGTCTCCGGGGCGACAGGCAAGACCACGCGCGACTCGACGCTCTTGGCGAGCAGGGACGTGAAGGACTTCACCCTCGCCCCGCCGATGGTCGATGTGCGAGGCTGGAACGTCCTGTCCGGCGGCGTGAAGATCGGCAGGGTTGACCGCATCATGCTCGACGCCAGGGAGCAGAAGCCGCGCTATCTCGCCGTGACGCCAAGTGACCGTAAGGGGCACATGCTGCTCCCCATTGGAGTCGGTACGCTGGATCGCGATCGCAAGCAGGTCCTGGTGCAGCACCTCACGCCGGAAATGCTGAAGACGCTCCCCATGCTCACGTCCGACGCGGTGACGCGCGACTTCGAGCGCTCGATCTTCGGGGCGGTGAAGGGCGCGAAGATCACCGACCAGACGCTGCCGCAGATCTACACGGACCCGATGTACGACGCCTCGCGCCTGTTCGGCAGCCGGGTAGCGCCAGCGGGCACCTAACGCGCATGCCGCGCATGCCGCGCAGATCGCGTAGATCTCCGCTCGCCCGTGTTGACAATTTGTACAATTCACACGACAATGCGCCCAGCACTCGTGCTGCGCCATCCGCGAGTGGACTCCCTATCGTGATCGGACTCCGCCACGACTCGTGGCGAGGTGCCGGCGCGCCTTCCGCCCCTCACATGAAAACCGAACGACTGGCGCGCATCGCGACCTCGGATGCGCGCGAAGATCTTGCGGAACTGGTCAATGAGGTCGCCTACGGCGGCGCCCGGATCATCCTGCAACGACACGGCAAGGACGTCGCCGCCCTCGTCTCGCTCAAGGACCTCGAGCGACTCGGGACGCGGTTGACCGGCAAGATCCCGATGTGGACCGACCTGAGGGGCGAATGACCTCGCTTCACGCGTTGGGGTAGCCGCTGCACGCGGTGCCCGGACGCCATCGACATGAATCCGACACGAACCAACGGACGGGCAACGCGCGTGTCCGGGAGAGCACAAATGATCGATCGTCCACTCGACGCCGCGACCACCACGCGACACTTGACATCCGATCAGTCGTCGCCGTCCCAGGAGTCACCGGCCCGCCACACGTTCGCGCCCGAGCGTTTGCGCGAGCTGGAGCGCGTCGATGAACGGCTGGAGGAACAGGTCCACGAACAGGTCCACGAACAGGTCCACGATCAGATCGGCGAGCGTGTTGACCCCGGATCGCGAGCTATGGCGCGCCGGGGGAAGGGAGCGCGGGACGGCGCCGAGGCGCCCCCTCTCCCGGTCGACCTCTGCGGGTGGGAGGTCATCTTGGCCGATGGCACCATGCTGGGTGTGGTCGATCGTTTCGTGCTGGATACCGCTTCGCAGCGACCGCGCTACCTCGCCGTGGCGCCTGTCGGCCGCGATGGGCTCCTCCTCATCCCGATCGGGATCGGCTCGCTCGATCCTACGCGTCGTCAGCTCAAGCTCAAGAAGCAACGCGCCGATCGCCTCCGCGCGCTCCCCATCGTCACCGCCGACCTGAGCAGCGCCGATGTCGTGGATCTCGACGTGGAGTGCGCCGTGTACTCGGCGGTGACCGGGAGGACGGTCTCGCGCGTGGCGCTGAAGCGCCTGTATCGCGATCCGGTCTTCGATCCGTCGCGCCTCTTCGGGCGACCGCGGCGGGAGACACCAACGTAGGACAGCGGCGCCGATGTATGGACACGATGTACGATGGGCCGATGCGCCACCTGGCGCACCGGCCCATGTCGCGTCCAATGCGCCGAATGCACCCAGCGCGACCGACGTCAGATCGCGTCGGAGAGCGAGGTGAAGTTGAAGTCGCGCACTTTGACCGCGGGCACCACGATGGCGCCTCCGGCCTCGGTTCCGGCCAGTCGTTCCGGGCGACCGAGCATCTCGAGGTTGTTGAGCATGAAGAGCGGCGAGTCATTGAAGCGGAAGTTCTTCACGGCCTTCGAAATCTTGCCGTTCTCGATGAGGAAGGTCCCGTCGCGCGTAAGCCCGGTGTAGAGGATGGTGCGGGGGTCGACCTCGCGCAGGTACCAGAGGCGCGTGACCAGGATCCCGCGTGGCGTCGCCTTGATCATGTCCTCGACGGTCGACGGGCCGCCGCTCATCAGGAACGACGTCGGCGCCCCCGTCGGCTGCACTCCCTTCTTCCTGGCCCAGAAGCGCGAGTAGTACAGCGTCGTGAGGACGCCGTGCTTGATGAACTCCTGCCGGCCTAACGGGAGCCCGTCGCCGTCGAAGGGCTGGGCGCGGATCATCGGGTCGAACGGGTCGGCGTAGATGTCGATGCGCTCGTCGAGGATCTTCTCGCCGAGCTTGGTCCCCCCCCCCTGCTTCACGAAGGGCGACCGCCCTTCATCGGTCGCCCGCGCGTCGGCATAGAAGCCGATCAGCTGACACAGGTCGCCGACGGCCTGCGGCTCCATGATCACCGTGTAGCGCCCCGGCTCGATGGCCACCGGTGCGCGCGACGCACGCGCCTTCTCGATCGCACGATTGCTCACCGCGGCGAAGTCGACCTGGTTGGCGTCGTTCTGCTCGGCCCCCGCCCACCCCGACCCGGTGCCGTCCCTCGTGCGCACCGTCACCGTGTAGTTGGTGCTCGTCCCGCGGTGGTAGGCGAGCAGCCCGGTGCTCGTGCCGTAGGCGGTGAAGAAGGCGTTGTTCTGGAGGAAGCCGGCTGCCGTGAGGTCGCCGGCGCTGCGGCACGGCGCCAGCGCGGTAAGGGCGATCTTGGCGCGCGCGTCGGCCGACATGTCGGCCACCGACGGAAAGTAGGCCTCGACCGGCCGGTACTGCTGCGGCGGTAGCTGCGGCATCGACTCGGGGTCGTCAGGCGCAAGCCGCGCCAGCTTCTCCGACGACTCGACCATCCGGCGCAGCGCGTCATCGGTCAGCTCGTTGGTCGTCACCACGGCATGCTTCGCGCCGAAGTAACTCTGCGCCGCGACCTGGAAGTCGCTGACGCCGCCGGCGGTCGACATCTGGTTGTCGGCGAAGCGCACGTTGGTCGCGTAGCCGCCGTTGACCTGCACCTCGATGGCATCGGCCGTCGAGAATTTCTTGATGCGCTCGATCAGCGCCTGCGCATCGTCGCGCGAAAGGATCGAGTCATTGGGGAGCACGCTGCCGTCGGGGCTGTAGAGCCGGGCCGGGGCGCTCAGGACTTCGGTGATGTTGTCGCGTCGCATGAGTGGAGTCCCTGGGGGTGACGGTGGTTACGCCTTTCGGCCCGTGTTGATGACGTTGACGTTGCGGAAGCGCGCGGGGACCGAGCCGTGGCTCACGGCGTTGACCTGTGCCGGCTGCCCCTTCCCGTCGAAGAACGACCCCCAGACCTCGTACGACTGCTTCCCCCCGATCATGTCCATCGAGTTCCAGAACTCCGGCGTGCGCATCTGGTACGCGACGTCCTTGAGCATGCCGACGATCTTTCCGCCCTTGATCTCGTAGAACAGCTGCCCCCCAAACTGCGCATTGTATCGCTGCTGGTCGATCGAGAACGATCCGTCGCCGACGATGGCGATCCCGCGATCGGTGGCCGCGATCAGGTCCTCGTATGACTGCTCCTTCTCGCCGGGAACGAGGCTCACGTTCGGCATGCGCTGGAACTGCACCGAACTCCAGTTGTCGGCATACGAACAGCCGTGCGAGCGCGTCGGCTTCCCCTGCGACTTGTACCACCAGTCGAGCCAGTTCGCCTGCTCACGCGTCGTCTGGTAATCGTTGACCGTCCCGTTCTTGACGATCAGGAACTCGTCCGGCGCCACCCCTTCGTCGTCGTAGCCGACGGTGGCCAGCGCGCCGGGCTGCGATCGGTCGCCGCGGATGTTCATGAACTCGGGGCCGTACTTGAACTTGCCGAGGAAGTCGGCCGGCGGGGCGACGAACGACGTCCCGGCGTAGTTGGCCTCGTATCCCATCGCGCGATCCAGCTCGGTGGGATGGGCGATCGACTCGTGAATGGTGAGCCAGAGGTGTGACGGGTGCAGCACGAGGTCGTAGCGCCCCACCTCGACCGGCTTCGCCTTGAGCTTCGCACTCGCCTCCTCTCCCCACTTCACGGCATTGTCCGCCAGCTGCTTCTGCAGCACCCACTCCCACCCGCGCCCGACCGGCTGGACCGTGTTACCACGGTTCTGAAAGTCGGAGAAATCCGGGCTCACCGCGGTGAACTGCTGCTGAATCGCCGTCTGCACGATGGTCTGCGCGATCACAGAACCGTCGGTGTTGGCGTAGTTGCGCTCCTGCTTCCGGAAGAAGAGGGCGCTGAAGACGTACTTCACGTTGGCCGCCTTCATCCCCGCGGCGTTGCTCCTGATCAGGAGGTCGGCCTTCTCCTCGACCGGGATCGTCCAGGGATCGATCTCGTACGCATTCTTCCAGCTGGCATTCGGAACGGCAGGCGTCGGCGCCAGGGTGATGCGACGGTCACGCGCTACGGCGCATGCCTTGGCGATCGCCGCCGCTTCCTTCGCCGCGGCCGCCACGCCTGCCTTCGTCAGCTCGCGTGATGCGGCAAAGCCCCACGTCCCATCCACGAGGGCGCGCACCCCGATCCCGATGGAGTCGGTGTCGACCACGTTGATGATCTGTTGCTCGCGCGTGACGACGAAGTTCTGCAGGTAGCGCCCGATCCGGGCGTCAGCATACGAGGCGCCGGCCAGCTTCGCGGCATTGAGCGCCTCCATCAACAGCTCCTTCACCGAGGCGTCCATCTCCGGGACGGTCGCCACGTGGCGCACGCGCGGTATTGCCGCGTCGGCGGAGCGCAGCGCGCCCGAGAGCGCCACCGCGCCGGCCGCCACGCCGCCAGTCATCAGGAAATCACGTCGAGAGGTCATGGTCCGGGTGCGACGGTGGGAGGAGAACGGCCAACGACCACGCCGTCCCGCCCGCCGGGCGGCACAGGAGGCGTGCATCGCGATTCTCAACCTACGACTGCGGGTGGGGGGAAGTGCCAGTTGTGTGGGATGGACCGCTCCATCGGGCGGCGCCAGCCGAGGGGGGCGCCCCAAACCTCGGCGGAAAGTTCTCGTCCGAACACCGCATTCTCCTGCCACCGCGCTAAATTGCTGGGTTCCCTCCGATCCCGTCCGTGACGATTCCCAAGAAGATCGCTGCCACGTTTTCTCCACCGCTCCGCTCGCGCGGCGACGACTACGTCCGCGAGGGGCGAGTGCACGTGCAACACACCGACGCCGCCGTGGTGCGCGCGACAGTGGAGGGGACTACCGGTCCGCACCAAGTGGTGATTCGCGCCATTCCCGGCAATCGCCTGGAGCTGCACTGCACCTGCCCGTACGCCCAGGAGTACGGCAACTGCAAGCACCTGTGGGCTGCGATCATCACCTGCGACCGGACCGGTATTTTGCCGCACACTCCCGACGATGCGTACCACGCCGAATCGCGCGCCCTACGCGAAGCGGAAGACAAAGAGGCCGAACGCCGACGAGAGGCGGAGCGCGAGGCGACGCGGATTGCGGAAGAGCTACGGGCGCGCGATCTGGCCGCCGAGCCCATCTCGGAGCATGCGCTGCCCCGTCCGGCGCTCCCGGCCGACCCGCGCCCCTGGGTCCAGCAGCTGCGTGCCCTCTCGCCCTCACTGGCGCCGGGCGTCGATGCCCAGAAGCGGGAGTCGAGCGAATACCCGCTGGGCAAGCAGATCCTCTATATCGTCGATGTGCCGCACACTTTCGAGCGTCAGGAAGGGCTGGTCGTCGAGTTGGCGATGCAGTCGATGCAGAAGAGTGGCGATTGGGGAGTCCCTCGGCAGTTCCGCCTCACGCGCCCGCAATGGCTGGGGGCCCCCGAGCTGGTGGACCGGGAGATCGCGCATCTTCTCCTCGGGGCCCAACCCGAGTTCGGCCATCACGCGCCGGGGAGCAGCACGCGCCGCTTCATCCTCTCGGCGACGGCGATCGAGACGACGCTCAAGCGCATGTGCGAATCGGGACGCTGCCTGGTGCGCCCGTCGCCGCGCAGCGACGACCTCGCCCCGCTCACCTGGGATGAGGGAGAGCCGTGGGACTTGCGCCTGGCGGTGGCCGGGACGGCCGACGGCGAGTCGTATCGGCTCGAGGGACATCTCGCGCGCGACGAGGAGACGATGCCGCTCATCGAGCCGATCCTGTTCATGCGCGACGGGCTCCTGATTGCGCGCGGCCAGGCATCGCGCTGGATCGATCACGGCGCCTTCGACCTGGTGCCGGCGCTGCGCACCGACCTCAAGGTCGAGGTCCCACGCGCTGAGGCGGAGGACCTGGTGGCCGAGCTGCACGCGCTCCCCCGCCTCCCCCCACTCGAGTTGCCGCCGGAATTGCAGCTGTCGACGCTCGACGAGGCGCCGACGCCGCGCGTCGCGCTGCGCCAGATTGTCCGCACGCCGTGGAGCCCCGGCAAGTACGAGGCGGCGCTGAGCTTCGACTACGCTGGCGCGATCGTGGCCGAGGATGCCGCCACCGCCGCGCTGTACCAAGGGAGCGAACGTCGCATCGTCCGGCGCAATCGTGGCGCGGAGGAAGGCTTCGCCCGCCGCCTCGAACGTCTGGGGTTCAAGTGGGAATACGACTATTCCACCGCCCGCTACGCCCGCCGCATCCCCGAGGTGAAGGGCGAGGAAGTCGCCTTCCTTCTCACCGTGGATGGCTGGTACGTCGAGTTCGAGGGACACCTGCTGCGGACCGCTGGGGAGCTGTCGGTGGAGGTGCACTCCGGTATCGACTGGTTTGACCTCGGCGCCTCGCTCAGCTTCGGGGATGGCGTCACGGCGAGCCTCCCGGAACTGCTCGCCGCCGTCAAGCGCGGCGACCGGACGGTCCGGCTCAGCGACGACTCGCTCGGCATGCTCGATGGCGACTGGCTCGACAAGTCGGGATTCCTCGCGGCCGCCGGCACGATCGTCGCGGGCAACCTGCGCTTTACCGCCAAGCAGCTCGGCGTGCTCGACGTGCTACTCAGCGCCCTCCCGCCCGCCGATACCGATGCCGCCTTCCAGAAGGCGCGCGAGCAGCTCCTGCACTTCGACGGGGTGAAGCCTGCCGATGCCCCCGAGAGCTTCGTCGGGACGCTGCGCCCGTACCAGCGGGAAGGGTTGGGCTGGCTGAATTTCCTCCGGCAGTTCGGCTTTGGGGGATGCCTCGCCGACGACATGGGGCTCGGCAAGACGGTGCAGGTGCTGGCCCTGCTCGAGGAACGGCGCGCCGCCGGCGAGGGGACCTCGCTGGTCGTGGTGCCGCGATCGCTCGTCTTCAACTGGGAGCAGGAGGCGACGCGCTTCACCCCGAAGCTCAAGATCCTCGTGCACGGCGGCCCGGACCGGCGTCGGGGGATCGCGCACCTCTCCGACTACGACCTGATCATCACGACCTACGGCACGCTGCGGCGCGACATCGCGGCGCTGCGCGCCTTCGAGTTCGATTACGCCGTGCTGGATGAGGCGCAGGCGATCAAGAATGCCGGCACCGAGGGGGCCAAGGCGGCGCGCCTGATCCGCGCCAAGCATCGACTGGCGATGTCCGGCACGCCGATCGAGAACCGGATGAGCGAACTCTGGTCGCTCCTCGAGTTCCTCAACCCCGGATTGCTGGGCAAGGCATCGGTCTTCGGCACGCTCGTCAAGCGGCTCGAAGGACCGGGAAACGCCGAGGAGCGCGAGCAGTCGCGCGCCATGCTTGCTCGCGCGGTGCGCCCCTATATCCTGCGCCGCACCAAGGCGCAGGTAACCCCTGAGCTCCCCGAGCGTCTCGAGCAGACGCTGGTCGTCGACCTGAGTCCCAAGGAGCGCGCGCTGTACAACGAACTGCGCGACCACTACCGCAATTCGCTGTTGGGGCGCATCGACACGCAGGGGCTGGCGAAGAGCAAGATGCACGTGCTCGAGGCGCTGCTGCGCCTGCGCCAGGCGGCCTGCCATCCCGGCCTGGTCGACCCCACCCGGCGCGGCGACTCGAGCAGCAAGATCGACATGCTCCTTACCCGCGTCTCCGAGGCGACCGCCGAGGACCACAAGGTCCTCGTCTTCTCGCAGTTCACCTCGCTGCTGTCGATCGTGCGCGACCAGATGGACGCGGCCGGGACTCGTTATGCGTACCTCGATGGTGACACGCGCGACCGGCAGAAGGTGGTTGGCGAGTTCCAGGAGGACCCCGAATGCAAGGTCTTCCTCGTCTCGCTCAAGGCTGGTGGCGTGGGACTCAACCTGACGGCCGCCGAGTACGTGTTCCTGCTCGACCCGTGGTGGAACCCCGCGGTCGAGGCGCAGGCGATCGACCGGGCACATCGCATCGGCCAGACGAATCGCGTCTTCGCCTCGCGCCTCATCGCCCGCGACACGGTGGAAGAGAAGGTGCTGGCGCTCCAGGAGAGCAAGCGCGACCTTGCCGAAGCGATCGTGCGCGCCGACAACGCAGTGGTGGCGAGCCTGGGGCGTGAGGAGCTGGAGCTCTTGCTGAGTTAGTGCGTCATGGGAGCAGCGCGCCGGCAATGGCGCTGGCCCTAGTCAAAGACCAGGTGCAAGCGTCCGTCCTCGGCGTCGTGCCGAACAGCGGGGAGGATCCCGAACGCCTCCAGCACGAGCGCAGGCTGGAGCACCTCGGCTGGCGCGGCGGCGGCGAGCACGCTTCCCTTGCGCATCATCACCAGGTGGTCGGCGAAGCGTGCGGCCAGGTTGAGGTCGTGTACGATCCCCACGACGACCAGGTCGCCCGGGGCCATCAACTCGCGGACGCGATGCATGAAGTCGTACTGGTACCGGATGTCGAGGAAGGTGAGCGGCTCGTCGAGGATGAGGTAGCGCAGCGCCCCCGGGGTCGGATACCAGACCTGTGAGAGGACGCGCGCGAAGTGCACGCGCTGCCGCTCCCCCCCGCTCAGCGTCAGGTAGTCGCGGTCGGCCCACTCCCAGACATCGAAGAAGCGCATCGCCTCCTCGCAGGCACGCTCGTCGCGCGCCTCGGGCCCCCCGGTGAAGTGCGGATAGCGCCCCATCATCACGACTTCCCACGTGCGCAGCGGAAAGGCAAGCTCGATCCCTTGTGACAGCACCGCCCGCACTCGCGCCAGCTGTCCGGCCGACAAGCCAGACATCGCGCGCCCACCGTACCGCACCTCACCCTCCAACCCCGCCAGCTGCCCGCACAGCGCGCGCACCAGCGTGCTCTTGCCCGCGCCGTTCGCCCCGACGACGAGCGACAGCACGCCCGGCGCGAACGACACCGACACCCGGTCGAGCAGCCGGAGTTCGCCAACACGATAGGTGAGTTCGTGCGCGCTCAGCATCGCTTCCCCATCAGAAGTAGTAGCGCCGGCTGCGCAGCAGCACGATGAAGACCGGGACCCCCACCAGCGAAGTGACGATCCCGATCGGGAGCTCGGCGGGGGCGAGCAGGAGGCGCGCGACCAGGTCGGCGGCGCCGAGGATGATCCCGCCCGTGAGCATCCCGCCTAACATCAGGAAGCGGGTGTCGGCGCCGCGCAGGAGGCGCAGCAGGTGCGGGACGATGAGTCCCACGAAGGCGATGACGCCCGTGAAGGCGGTGGCGATGGCGACCATCACGACATTGATCACGAGGATGGTGATCTTGAGGCGCCGCACGTCGATCCCGAGGTAGCGCGCCTCCTCCTCGCCGAGCATGAGGGCGTTGAGCTGCCGCGCATAGCGCAGGCCGAAGACGGCGCACGCCCCGGTCGACACGCCGACGATGAGGACGGCCGCCCAGCTCGCCCCGGAGAGCGTGCCGAGGTTCCAGAAGGTGATTGAGCGCGCCTGCGGGTCGCGGGCGATGTAAGAGAGGAAGCCGACCCCGCTCATGAAAAGCGCGTTGACCGCGATCCCCGTCAGGAGCAAAGCGATGACCGAACTGCGCGCCCCCTCGCCGGAGCGCGACAACGTGACGACGAGCCAGGTGGCGAGCATGCCCCCGGCGCAGGCGGCGAGCGGAAGCGTCCACGCCCCCGCGTGGAAGTTGAAGGTCGAACCAAGCACGAAATAGAGCGCCGCACCGAAGGCGGCGCCGCTCGAGGTCCCCACGAGCCCAGGCTCCACGATCGGGTTCCGGAAGAGCGCCTGCATCAGCACCCCTCCCATCGCCAGCGCCGCGCCGACCAGCGCCGAGAGAAGGGCGCGAGGGAGGCGGATCTCCAGGAAGATGCGCTCGTTGAGGGCCCGCGCCGCCGGGTCGGACCATCCCGTGCCTAACGCGTGCGCCATCTCGCCGAGCGAGATGGGGACCGCCCCCCACCGGATCGACGCCAGCGTCACCAGCACCAGCACCACCGCCAGGACGGGGAGGACGCCGGCGTATTGCCGTTCGAGACGGCGCACTACGCGGTCATCTCGAGGCCGGCCCCTTCTGCCGGATCAGCCCACGCAGCTTGAGCACGTTGGCCCCCGTGCGCGGCCCGATGTAGACCATGTCGTTCTCCTCGACCCGGAAGATGCGCCCGTCGCGCGCCGCCTTGGTCGACCCGACACCGGGGAGGGCGAGAATGTCGGCGGTCCCGGCCAGCCGGTCGTAGCCGAAGTCGGTGAGCAGGATGACGTCGGGGTTGGACTTGGCGATGATCTCCGGCGAGGTGAGCGGGCGCATCCCCGCCCCGGAGTCGTCGATCGCCATCCGCCCTCCGGCCCAGGTGACCATCTTCCCTGCCGTGCTGCGCGCGCTCATCACCAGGTACACGTTGTTGGCCTGGCCGTAGTGAATGACCGCCACGCTCGGCGTGTCGCTGGCCTGCGTGGATGCCGCGCGCGCCGCCGCCATGTCGGCGTCGAGGCGGGTGCATAACGAGTCGGCCCGCGACTCGCGGTGAAAATAGGCCCCCATGTCTCGGATCAACACCTTGGCCCCCTCGATGTCGTCGGTGGGCATGCTGAAGTCCTTCATCGGGATCTTGAGCGACTCCAGCTGCCGCACCACGTGCTCGGGCCCGATGTTGTTCGGCCCCCCGCGCAGGATCAGCGTCGGCTTGGCTGCCAGCATCCCCTCGAGCGAGAGTGCGCGGTGGTACCCCACCGTCGGGAGCCGCTTCGCCTCCGGCGGATATACCGAGGAGACGTCGACCGCCACCAGGTCCTGCTCGGCGCCTAACGCGAAGATGATCTCGGTGTATTGCTTCGAGACGGAGACCAGCCGTTCCGTGTCGGTGCCGCCCGTGTCGGCGTTGCCGAAGCGTCCGCAGGCTGCCGCCAGCAGCGCGACCGGGACCAGGACCGCGCGCCGCAGGAGGCGCAGCGCGTGGTTGGCGCCCGGACGCCGGCGGGTGGAGAACCGGCTGGGAGGCATCATCGCCGCACGCTCACTTTCACGCCGCCGAAATAGCGCGAGCTGTACGGGCCGGGGAGATAGATCGCCGGTGGTGCCGCGGCGAACGAGGCGTTGAGGAAGACCATGTTGTAGTAGAGCGCCCCGGTGAGGTTCGTCCCGCCGACGTACGCGTCGATCCCGAGGTGGGGTCCGAGCGACCGGGCGATCCCCACCTTGGCGTTGAGGACCGAGTAGGCCGGCGCCGCATGCACGTTGTCGTAGGTGATCGGCATCGTGCCCCGGTGCTCGAGCGTGGCGTTCAGGTAGCCCCCGCCGTGCACCCCGGCGTCGACGCCGTAGCCGACGACGGTTCCGGGTACCCCGACGACATCTTTCCCCGTGTAGTCGATCGTGCGTGCGTTGGCATTGTGGTCGCTCTTGAAGTTGCTGTAGGTGAAGTCGGAGAGCGTGAGCGAGACGAAGGGGCGGAGCAGGGTGAGCGGCGACGCGGGGCGGTCCACGACCGACCACGCCGCCGTCGCCTCGAACCCCTTGTTCGCCTGGTCGCCCGCATTCACCGTGTAGGCATAGAGCTGTGTCCCGGCGTTGTCGAAGACCCCCTGCGAGGTGAGCTTGTCCGAGACCTCGAGGTCGAAGAGGGCGACCTGCCAGGCCAGGCGGCGCGCGAAGAGGTTCCCCTTCGCCCCGACCTCGTACTGCGTGGCGCGCTCGGGCGTGAGGCCGTCGTTGGCCTCACCGGTGAAGCCGATCACCGCATCGCTCGACGTCGGCGGCGTGTACCCCTGGCTCACGCTGACGTAAAGCGAGAGGTCGCTGCCGAATCCCTTGCGGAGCGCAATCCGTGGCGTGACCACGGGATCGAAAGTCTTGCGGCCGGTGAGATCGAGGTGCGTGGGATTGCCGGTGTTCGTCAGGCGATCGACCAGCGCATACTCGATGAAGTTCGCGCTCGCCCCGGCAGTGAGCGTGACCTCATGCGGGAGGGCCAGGTCCCACTGCGAAAAGATCGAGTACTGCATCGTGTGCGTCTCGAGGTCGGTCGTGATCGGCCCCTGCACGAGGTTCGCGAGACGGTAGTTCTTGCTGAACAGGTTCGTCTTCTCGAAATCCAGCCCGCTCACCCCTGACAGGCGCACGGTCGGTGACGCAAACGAGGTGTTGATGACCGCGCGCGCCCCGAAGGTCTGCGCTGCCTTGGGCGTGACGCCGACGGCGAAGACGTCCTCGCGGGTGATGCCGCTGTAGTACGCGGTCACCTCCGGGAGGAGGTGCTCGTTCACCCGGTAGCCGTGGGTGAGGCCGACCCGCACCGACTCCATATCCACGTGGCCGTCGTTCTGGAGGTAGGGCACCTCGCCGACGTTCTCCTTCCCGAAGAACTGCGCGCTGTCCAGCTGCCCGGCGCGCTCGTCGTAGGAGTGGGCGTAGGCGAAGTAGGTGGAAATCGTGCGCCGGTCGGAGGGACGGAAGTCGCCCACGAAGGTGGCGTAGTCCTTCCGGCTGGCGCTGTGCACGCGATAGCTGTCGTAGTCCTGCTTGCCGTAGTTGAGCAGGAGCGACGACCCGCTGGAGGCGCTGGCGAGGCGCGTGTCGTACCGCCGCAGTCCGTCCGCCCCGCCCATCATTCCCTGCTCGAGCGTCGTGCCCTCCCGGTCGGGGCGCAGCGTGTACAGGTTGACGATCCCGCCGATCCCGGCCCCGTAGAGCGACGACGCCGGCCCGCGGATCACGTCGACCTTGCCCACCGTTCCGAAGTCGATGTCGTCGAGCACCGTCACCCCCTCGGCGTCGGTGATCGGGATGCCGTTGAGGTAGGCCTTGTAGCCCGAGCCGTCGAAGTTGGTGCGGTTCCCGTAGCCACGGATCGTGATGCGCTGGCCGCCGGCCATCGTGCGGCGCTCCATGCGCACCCCGGGGACGAGGTTGAGCGCGTCGTCGAGGAAGAGCCCGGTCCCGCGTGTGAGTTCGCTGTGGGCGAGCGTGGTGATCGACTGGGGCTGCTCGATCCCGGGGGCGTCGCGGGTGGCGACGACGCTCACCGCGTTCAGGTTCTGCGTCCCGCCCGTCAGCCCCACCTGGAGATTCTCGGCGCAGTTCGCGACCGTCAGCCGATAGGACTCGTAGCCGAGCCGGCGGAAGACGAGGGGGCGCGCGCCGGGGCAGGGGATCTGGAAGCGACCGTCGGCACCAGACATGACCGCCGGGCCGCCTTCGGCCAGCGAGACCGAGACATCAGCGAGCGGCGTTCGGGTGTAGGTGTCGAAGACCGTCCCCGAGGTGACTGTTTGGGCGCCCTGCGCGAGGAGCAGGCCGGCGTGCGGCACTAGCGGGGCGAGCCAGCACGCGACGGCGAGAACGCCGGCGATGGGGAGGCGGAGAGGCTGGAGGGGCGTCATACGAACGAGCGAACGATTCATTGGACAGGCACCGCTGGTGAACGAAGTTGGTCGTTTCATGAATTTTCCATGAGCAACAACAACTTCATTCACGCGCATTGCGTGCGGAGCGCTGCGTCTGGACGCACTAAGAGCTTGCTAATGACCCGGGGTCCGGCGACTTCTCGTCCGGGCGCCGTGTCGTCTGACGGGGTTCAGCACGGGAGAGCGTCGACGGCCGGCGCGAAGGCTTGCATCCGAGGTCCGCAGCAGAACGGACGCCAGATGACCGCGTCGTCAGTGCGCGTCGGACGCCTTCTCAGTCGCAGTTCGTGCGCCCGGAATGCGCCCCGAATACGCCTCGCCTGCGCAGTTCACGCGCCTCTTTCGCGCCTCTCACGCGCCCTTCGCGCGCCCCGGGCACATCTCGCCTTCGCGCTCGACGCAGCCCGGTTCCTCGCGCTGATGCACCTCGGTTCCCATCCGTTCCGTGCGTGGCGTCGTCGCACGCCGCCTAACGATCGTGCTCCGGGCGAGCCGACTCTACGATCGCACGCTTCACCTGCGCGCCGCCACACGTGAGCGTGGCGCAGCTGCGTCACCCGTCGCATCTCCGCCGCGGTCGGCGGTGTGTGACGTAGATCACACGAGAGCTGTGTCGCGCGCGAGGCGCGGTGACCACGAGTGCGTGACGCAGCCTGACGCGTCTTCGCGCTGTGGGTTCTCCTAGTTGACGCGCCGATCCGGACACCGTACGATTTGCGCCACTCGTCCCGCGATGTGTCGGGAGCTCGGTGCGGCCAAGCATGCACTATACCGTTAGTGCGCGCCGCCGGCACACCGAGGACATCGCTGCGCACCGGGAAGGGCACCCCCCGTACCGCACCCGTGCCACCGTCATTGGAGGTCTCGTGAATCGAAGGTCCTGCACATCGCTGCTCCTGGTATCGATCGCCGCTGGTGCGTGCGTCGACGCCGGTGCCCCAGCCGGTCCCGCCCGGCTCGCGCCGTTCATCGAAGTGAGCGGCGACATCACCACGCAACTCGTTCCTAACGAGTACATCGTCATCCTCCGCGACGGGGCCCGGTCGGACCTGAACGGCGCCGTCGCCCAGGTCTCGGCCAACGGCGGGAAGCTCCTCGCGCGCTACGATCACGTCTTCCGCGGCTACGCGGCACGCCTGTCGAGCGACCAGCTCACGATGGTGCGCCAGAACCCCGAGGTTCTGCTCGTCCAGCCCAATGGCATCGTCACGATCAGCGGCACGCAAGCGCCGACACCGTCGTGGGGGCTCGATCGCATCGACCAGCGCAACCTGCCGCTCGACAACAGCTTCACGTACGGCAACGACGGCACCGGCGTCCACGAGTACACGATCGACACCGGCATCCTGCTCACGCATAGCGATTTCGCCGGTCGCGTGGGTAACGGCTTCGACGCCATCACCAGCGGTGGCACGGCGAACGACTGCAACGGGCACGGCTCCCACGTAACGGGAACCGCGGCCGGCACGACGTACGGCATCGCGAAGAAGGCCACCGTGCACCCGGTGCGCGTGCTCGACTGCTCCGGCTCCGGGTCATTCGCGCAGGTTATCGCCGGTATGAACTGGGTGACCGCCAACCGCATCCAGCCCGCCGTGGCCAACATGTCGCTCGGCGGCGGAAAGGACGTCGCGACCAACATGGCCGCCGACTCGATGGTGCGGAAAGGCAACGTGGCGCTCGCCGTGGCATCCGGGAACAGCTCGGCGAACGCGTGTAACTCCTCGCCAGCTTCGGCCCCGCTCCCGCTGACCGTCAACGCAACGACGATCGGCGATGCTCGCGCCTCGTTCTCCAACTTCGGCACCTGCACCGACCTGTTTGCGCCGGGCGTCAACATCACCAGCGACTGGATCGGCTCCAACAACGCGACGAACACCATCTCGGGCACGTCGATGGCAACGCCGCACGTCACCGGCGCCCTGGCGCTCTATCGCGCCGCCAATCCCGGGATGACCGCCGAGCAGATCTTCACCAAGCTGCTCGCCGATGCCACGCCGAATAAGGTCACGAACCCCGGGACCGGCTCACCGAACAAGCTGCTCTACATCGGCAACCTTGGTGGTGGCCCGCCGCCGCCGCCGAACCAGCCACCAGTGGCCGGCTTCACTTGGAACTGCTCGGCCAACCCGAACGGCACCTTCCGTTGCGACTTCGACGGAAGCAACTCGACGGACGACAACGGCGTCACCGCATATCTCTGGCAGTCCGCCGGCAAGCCGGACAAGAGCGGCGTCACCAACAACTGGCGCTTCGACGCCGGGACGTACGACGTCACGTTGACGGTCACCGACGCTGGCGGTCTCTCCAACAGCATCACCAAGAGCATCACCGTGGGCGGCCCGCCGCCGCCGCCGCCGCCGACGAACGTGGCGCCTGTGGCCGCTTTCTCCTACAGCTGCACCGTGCGCCCGAACGGCAAGTCGCGTTGCGCCTTCGACGGCAGCTCCTCCACCGATGACGTCGGCGTGGTCGCGTATCTCTGGACGGTGTCGGGTGAACCGTCGCAGAACGGACCGAACGCGGCGTTCGGCTTCGATGCCGGCGCCACCAACGCAGTGACGCTCAAGGTCACCGACGGCGGCGGACTCACCAACAGCATCACGAAGACGATCACCGTTCCCTGACCCTCGCGGAGCAGCTCGACCGGGAGGCCGTCCGCGCACGTCGCGGGCGGCCTCCCGCGCTTTTCGTCCCCCGTCGCCCCTCGCGCCGCGACACTCCGACCTCCAGACTGTCATGAGCGAGACCGCATCACACGACGCGCCATACGACGCGCCATACGAGCAGAGCTTATGAGTGAATCCACCGCCACTGTCACCCTCCCCGTCATCACGCTCACCGTCAATGGCACGCCGCGGACCTTCGACGGCGACCCGACGATGCCGCTGCTCTGGTTCCTGCGTGACCAGTTGTCGCTGACCGGAACCAAGTACGGCTGCGGCATCTCGCAGTGCGGCGCCTGCACCGTGCACGTGAATGGCGCACCGGCCCGCGCCTGCCAGCGTCGCATGTCGACGTTAGGCGGGGCGACGGTGACGACGATCGAGGGCTTGCACCCGGAGGGCGAGCACCCGCTGCAAGTGGCCTGGCGTGACATCGACGTCCCGCAATGCGGCTTCTGCCAGAGTGGGCAGATCATGCAGGCCGCCAACCTGCTCACGACGACCCCGAAACCGACCGACGAACAAATCGACGGCGCCATGACCGGGCATATCTGCCGGTGCGGCACCTATCCACGCATACGCGCCGCGATCAAGGCGGCCGCGGAGAAGCAGTCATGAGCGGGCGCGACTTTCTTCCGTGGCTGGGCGCCCCCGCCCCCGCCCCCGACAGCGTCGGCGATTCCGCGGCACCGCTCAACAGCCGCCGCCGCGACTTCATGAAGCTGCTCGGCGTCGGCGGGCTGGTGATCGCTGCCGGTCCCTTCGGCGTGCGTCGCCTCGATGCGGCCGATCGCCTCGTCCAGCCGAACGCCGAGCCGTGGGAACCGCACGCCTACGTGCGCGTGGGCGAGGACGGGATCGTGACAATCACCTGCCATCGCTCGGAGATGGGGCAGGGGATCCGGACGACCATGCCGATGATCATCGCCGACGAGATGGAGGCCGACTGGGCGAACTGCCGAGTGGCACAGGGGGACGGCGACGAGCCGAAGTACGGGAGCCAGAACACCGACGGCTCGACCAGCGTGCGCGACTTCCTCGACAAGTATCGCGAAGCCGGCGCCACCGTGCGCGCGTTACTCGAGGACGCGGCAGCCAGGGAATGGGCGGTCGCCTCCAGCGAGGTCTCGGCGCGCAACGGCGAGGTGGTCCATGGCGCGAGCGGTCGCACGAAGAAGTTTGGTGCCCTGGTCGCGACCGCTCGCACGATTGCCATGCCGTCGACGGCGCGCGTGCATATCAAGGCCCCCGCCGAGCGCCGATGGGAAGGGAAGGAGATGACGTCGATCGACCTCGTCCCGATGACGACGGGGACGGCTGTCTACGGCGCCGACGTGATCCTGCCGGGCATGAAGGTCGCGGTCATCGCGCGTCCGCCGGTCTGGGGCGGGACGGTGGTCAGCGTCGACGACAGCGCCGCGCTCAAGATCCCGGGCGTCGAGAAGGTCATCCGTGTCCCCGGCACGCCGCCGCCGAGTGCGTATTTCCCGTTAGGCGGGGTGGCGGTGGTGGCGAGCAACACCTGGGCGGCGATCCGCGGTCGCGACGCGCTCAAGATCACCTGGGCCGACGGCGCGAACGGGAACTACGACAGCACCGCGTACAAAGCCACGTTGCAGGGTGCCGTGCGGAAGCCGGGGAAGGCCGGGCGCCGAAGCGGCAACGTCGCGCCGGCGCTCGCCTCGGCGAGCCGCAAAGTCACGGCCGACTACTACATCCCGCACCTGTCGCACGCGCAGATGGAGCCGGTGGTGGCGGTGGCGCAGGTGACCAACGGCAAGGTCGAGGTCTGGGCGCCGACGCAGTCGCCAATGGACGCCCGCAAGACCGTCGCCCAGTACCTCAAGGTCGATCCTGCCAACGTCACCGTGCATGTCAGCCTGCTCGGCGGCGGCTTCGGGCGGAAGTCGAAGCCCGACTATGTCTGTGAAGCCGCGTTTCTTGCGCGCGAGGTCGGCGCGCCGGTGCGCGTGCAGTGGACCCGCGAAGATGACCTGCGGAACTCGTACCTGCACTCGGTCGCCGCGCACCATCTCGAGGCGGGGCTCGACGCCAACGGGAAGGTGACCGCGTGGCTGCACCGTTCGGCGTACCCGGCGATCGGCGCCACCTTTGCCCCGAATGTGACGGGCCCCGAGCCCGATGAGCTGACCAACGGCGCGAGCGACATCCCGTTCGACATCCCCAACATCAGCATCGAGGCGTGCCCGGCCGTCGCGCACACCCGCATCGGTTGGTATCGGAGCGTGAACGCCATCCATCACGGCTTCGCGATCGGATCGTTCGTCGACGAACTGGCGCAGGCCGCGGGGAAGGACCCTGCGGACTTTTTGCTGGCGCTGATCGGGAGTGACCGCAAGGTCGACCTCTCGAAGGCTGGGCTGGTCGCGCCGGCCAGCAACTACGGCGCGAGCTGGACCGACCATCCGCTCGACACGAGCCGTGCGCGAAAGGTCGTCGAGATGGCCGTCGAGCAGAGCGGATGGCGCTCGGGCAAGCTCGCGCGCGGCCGAGGGCGCGGAATCGCCGTGCACCGGAGCTTCCTGTCGTACGTGGCGATGGTGGTCGAGGTCGAGGTGCTGCCAGATGGGACCGTGCTCGTCCCCAAGGTCACCGCGGCTGTCGACGCCGGCTTCATCGCCAATCCCGACCGGGCCCGGTCGCAGATGGAGGGGGCGCTGATCATGGCGATGAGCAACACACTCTACAGCGAAATTGCCTTCGCCCAGGGGAAGGTCGTGCAGTCGAACTATCGCGACTACCTCGTGACGCGCATGCGCGCCGCGCCGCGCGTGGTGGATGTGCACCTGGTCCCCAGCGAAGGATTGCCAGGAGGGATCGGCGAGCCGGGAGTGCCACCGGCGGGCGGGGCGATCGCCAATGCGATCTTCGCGGCGACAGGTGTGCGGGTGCGCGAGCTGCCGGTCGGCAAGCAGCTGGCGGGGTGGATGTCGCGGGCGACGAATGACGGGGGGTAGAGCGTTGCCCGTCCGGCACGCAAGGGGTGGCGCGCGAGGATGGCCTCGGCGGCGACGCGCCTGATGCTGCGCGACGCCTCGCGATTGATGACGCGATTGATGACGCGATTGATCACGCGGTTGCTCTCGCTGCTGTTCGCGGCAACGCCCATCGTCGCGCAGCAGCCGAGTTATGATCTCGTGATCCGGAATGGTCTCGTGATCGACGGCACCGGCGCGCCGGCGCGTCGGGCGGACGTCGCCATCTCCGGTGGTCGCGTCGTCCTCGTCTCCGCAACGCCGATCGCGGCGACCCGCGCGCGCAAGAACATCGACGCGAAGGGACTCGTGGTGGCGCCGGGCTTCATCGACCTGCACACGCACCTCGAGCCGCTGCTCTCGATGCCCGATGCGGAGAGCCATGTGCGGCAGGGCGTCACCCTCGCACTCGGCGGACCTGACGGCACGAGCGAGTGGCCACTCGGCGCCTTCCTCGACAAGGCAGACCGCGCGCCGCTCGGATTGAACGTCGCCTTTCTCGTCGGACACAACACCATCCGCGAGACGGTGATGGGGACGGCGAATCGTGCACCCACCGCCGCGGAGCTTACGCGGATGAAAGGCATGGTCGCACGCGCCATGCACGACGGGGCCTTCGGGCTGAGCACCGGCTTGCGCTACATCCCCGGCTTCTATTCGAAGATCGACGAGATCGTCGCACTCTCGCAGGTGGCGTCCGACTCCGGCGGCATCTACACGTCGCACATGCGCGAAGAGGGGCTCGGTCTCATCGATGGAGTCGCCGAGGCGTTGGAGATCGGACGTCGCGCGAAAATTCCGGTGGTGCTGACGCATCACAAGGCGGTCGGGCGCCAGATGTGGGGAAAGAGCGTCGTCACGCTCGCCATGGTCGATTCGGCCCGGAAGGCTGGCACCGACGTGATGATCGACCAGTATCCGTACACGGCCAGCTCGACCGGATTGAGCATCCTGATTCCTCCGTGGGCACTCGCCGGCGGTGATTCGGCACTGCGGCGCCGGATGCGGGATCCGGGGCTCAAGGACAGCATTCTCACCGGTATCGTGGAGCTGCTGCTCAACGACCGTGGCGGCGGCGACTTGCGTCGCGTGCAGTTTGCTCGTGTGCAGTGGGAGCCGGCGCTCAATGGAAAGACGCTGTATGACTTCGCCCGGACGCGGGGCGTTCCGCCGACCCGCGAGGCGGTCGCGCCACTGATTGTCGATGGCGTGCTGCGCGGCGATCCCAAGATGGTCTACCATGTGCTCGACGAACAGGACGTCCGCCGCATCATGGCGCATCCGCAGACCATGATCGCCAGCGATGGTCTCCTCACCCGACGTGGCGACGGTGTGCCGCATCCGCGGAACTACGGCACCTTCCCGCGTGTGC
>JBDTUA010000039.1:0-22227 GCA_040007995.1 Gemmatimonadota bacterium
AGGTGGCCAAAGGGGATTCGGTCCTCCACATCTCCGGACATGCACGCGGCCTGTTGTCTGCGGAGCGCGTGGCGCTGAACTTCATGCAGCGCCTCTCGGGGATAGCCACGCTCACTTGTCGATACGTCGAGGCGGTGCGCGGGACGAAGGCCAAGATCCTCGACACGCGAAAGACCACGCCGGGATGGCGTGCGCTCGAGAAGTACGCAGTGCGCGCCGGGGGGGGGGTGAACCACCGCCTCGACCTGGCGAGGTCGGTGCTGATCAAGGACAATCACCTGACCGCAGTCGAGGGCGACATCGCGCTGGCGATCAGTCGCGCGCGCGATCTGGTGGGGCCCGGCGCGAGCATCGAGGTCGAGTGCGAGGACATCGAGCAGGTGCGCGCGGCGATGGCGGCCAGGGCGGACATCATCCTGCTCGACAACATGCCAGCCGAGCAGATGCGCGAGTGCGTGATGCTGGTGCAGGATCGGGCGATCCTCGAGGCGTCGGGAGGGGTGAACCTGGACACGGTGCACGCGATCGCAGCGACCGGGGTCGACCACATCTCGGTCGGGGCGCTCACGCACTCGGCGCCGGCGATGAATCTGGCGCTGGACTTCGAGTAGCGCGTCCAGATGCGGGCGATCGATGGGGCGCGAGAGCGTCGGGATTCGACGCGCCGGATGTGCGACGCGCCGGGGAGATGGTGACCGACGCGAGTGCGCCGCCGCCTGGGGTTGAGACGTGTCCGGTGTGCGGCTCCGAGCGGTTGCTGGAGATCCGTTGCAAGGTGGTCTGCCAGAACTGTCGGACGATCCTGCAGAGTTGCGCCGATCTCGGCGCGTAAGGGAGCGCCCGCGAATTCGTGGCGCGCCGCAACTCGAGACGAGTCGACGAGAGGCCGCCTAACGAAGACGCCCCGTCCTCCATTCGGAGGGACGGGGCGTCTTCATCGGAGTCGGGGCGGTCCGTTCATGCGGTGTGCACGACGCGCCGCACGCCGTTGAGCGACGTCGCTACGGCACCGTGATCGTCGAGGTCCCGCTCACGCCGTTGATGCCGACGCTGATGATCGCCGTTCCCGAGTTCACCCCCGTCACGACCCCCGCCGCCGACACGGTCGCGACGAAGGTCGAGTTGCTGTTGTACGAGAGCGCGCGTGACGTGGTCAGGACGTTGTTGCTCATGTCCTTGAGCACGACCGTCAGCTGCTGCGTGGCACCCTTGGCGACGGTGGCCGTTCCCGGCGTCACCTGCACCGTGACGATGCGCGCCACGCGCATGGTGATGTCGTTGCTCGCCACTCCATCGACCGTCGCGTTGATCGTCGCGACTCCCTGCGAGACCGCCTGCACGACCCCTTGGTTGCTCACGTTGGCCACCGGGAGGTTGTTCGAGTTGAAGATCACCTGACGCCCGATCATCGAGGTGATCACCTTCCCCGACGTATCGCGCACGACCGGGTTGTACTGCCGGACGTCGCCCTCGACCAGGGTGTCGGTGGAGACCGCGAAGGTCACGCTCCCGACCGGAATAAGCGTCACCGTCACCTGCACGCTCGACGTCTTGTTGTCGATCTCCGCCGTGATAGTCGTCGTCCCGGTCGCGATCCCGGTGACCAGCCCGTTCTGCGAGACGTTGGCGATCGTCGGGTTGTTCGACGACCAGTTGGCCACCTTGCCCGGGATCGGCTGGTTGGAGTTGTCGCGCGCCTGCGCCGTGAGCTGCACGGTCGTCCCGATGCGCAGCACCTGCGGCTGGAACGGGGTAATGATCACGTTGTTGACCAACGGGCTCACCACCACCACCGCGTCGTTGGAGCGCAAACCGTCCACGGTGACGCTGATGCGTGCGGTCCCGGCTCCCGTCCCCGTCACCACGCCGCTCGCACTCACCGACGCGACGATCGAACTGCTCGACTGCCAGACGACCTGACGGTTGTTGAGCGAGGTGACCAGATGTCCGGCGGTGTCGATCACGGTCGGGGCAAGCTGGCGCGTGAGGTTGGTCCCCAGCGCGAACGTATCGGGCTCCAGCGTCACGCTCTGCGGCGGGATCTCGGTCACGGTGATCCCGAGCGTCGCGGTGCGCGTCTCGGAGAGGGCGGTGATCGTGACGTTGCCTACGGAAACCGCGGTCACCAGGCCTCCCTGCGTGATGCTGGCCACTGCGGGGTTGTTGGTCGACCATTCCACGGCGCGCCCGGTCAGCGGCTGCCCGGCGTTATTGAGCGGCTGTGCCGTCACCTGCAACTGACCGCCGACGCGCATCAACTGCGCGACCTGTGGCGTCAGTCGGATCGTCGCCACCTGCTCGGCCTGCACCGTCACCACGATGCTCGCCGACTTCCCCTCGACGTTGGCCGAGATTGTCGATGCCCCGACCGTAATCGCCGTGACCAGTCCGCCAGCGCTGACCGAGGCGACCGACGGATTCGACGACGAGTAGTTGACGGTGCGACCGCTGATGGTCGCGCCATTGTTCGAGAGCAGGTTCGGCGTCAGCTGCCGCGTGCCGCCGACGTTGAGGGCAAAGTCGCCGGTCGTGAGCTGGATCTGGCCGACCGGGGCGATGATCCTGACCGACGCCTCGATCACCCGCCCGCTGACCGACGCACGATACAGCCCGCCACCAACCGAGACGCCGGTGACCGCTCCGGTCTTGCTGTCCACCGTGAAGACGTCGGGCGCCGAAGAGGAATAAGCAACGGGGCGCCCGTCGCGAATCTCCGTCAGGTTCTTGTCGAACAGCGTGACTGCGAACGGGTTCGCCGAGCTGGTCGCCCCATTGAAGAACGAGTCCTGCTGGGGAACGATCTTGAGGCTCGCAATGGTCACGGCCGCCACCGGCTCGGTGCAGGCTCCAACAATTCCCGCTACCAGGACGAGGACCGCCGGAACCAGCAGGCGCGAAAGACGTGCGGAGCGACTCGAGGGGCGGACAGAAGCAGGAGTGTGCATTCGGCGGACGATGGGATGATCCCGGCTGGGGGGACGGCGACCGATCGAGGGGTCTGAATGCGACACCTCGACCTGCTCCGGCCCCGACGCCAAGGAGTATAGACGCAGTGCCTCACCCGACAGTCGTCGGGCTTCGCAGATTGGTACCCCCACACGGACGAGCAGGTTGCCGCGTGGATACCCGTCATGAAGCAAGCGCGGTGCCACGCGCAGCACCGAACTGGACCGGTGACTCACCTGCCGCCGTGTGCCGCCAGCTGGGCGAGGAATTCGTCGGGATCGGACGTCGGCGATTCGCACTGGTAGGCTCGGCACAGATAAGCCGTCGCTCCCCCGGCTTCCGCCGTACGTCCCCGCAGGAGCGCCAAGGCGCTGTCGGGCGCCGGAGATCCCCCCACCAACACGAGGGCTGGGACGTATCGGCTGGCCAACGCGTCCCGGAGCCGCGCGAAGGGCTCCGACTCCGTCGCACCGACCAGCGCGACCTCCGTGGCGCCATACAACGCCATGTCGGCCACCCCCAACAGATGCCCGAAGGCGCTCGGGTGACGGGCGAGCGCTTCGGAGAGGGCGTCACAGCTCCGCCGGGCCAGCGCCTCCCCGCCGCCGGCACCGGTGATGACGGAGAGCCGCAGCAGGAGGTCAGCCACCAACGAGTTCCCGCTCGGGATGGCGTTGTCGGTGACGTCGCGCGGGCGCGTGATCAGCGTTTCGTGGTCGCGCGCGGTATCGAAGAAGCTGCCACTTTCGGGATCGAGAAAGCGGTCCAGCGCGACGTCGGCGATGGCCAGCGCGTCGTCGAGCCAGCTGCCGTCGAAGGTGAGCGCGTACAGCTCGAGGAAGCCGAGCGCGACTGCGGCATGATCTTCCAGGAAGCCGACCTCGCTGGCGACGCCGCGCCGGAAGGAGCGGATCACGCGTCCGTTACGCACCATGTGGGCGCGCAGGAAGGCGCCGTTGCGCAGCGCAAGTTCGCGCAGCGCCACGTCACCCAGCACGCGCGCCCCTTCGGCCACCGCGCGCAGCATCAACCCGTTCCATGCGGCGACGATCTTGTCGTCGAGCGCCGGCCACGGGCGGCCGGCACGCTCGCTATAGAGTCGTTCCCGCGCGCTATCGACCACGGCGTCGAGCTGCGCCAGCGAGAGCCCATGCCGACGCGACACGACACTCGGTTCGACGGCGACGTGCAGGATATTCCGTCCCTCGAAATTTCCCGCGGGCGAGCTCCCCCAGTACTCGCGGATCACCGCCGCATCGGTCCCGAGCAGTGCGGTGAGCGCTTCATCATCCCAGACGTAGAACTTCCCTTCTTCGCCTTCGCTGTCGGCGTCGAGCGACGAATAGAAGCCTCCCTCGGGTGACGTCATCTCGCGAGCGATCCAGGAGAAGGTGGCGCGTGTGGCACGTCGCACCTCCTCGTCACCAGTCGCCTGCCAGAGCTGCACCCCTAACCGGGCAAAGAGGGCATTGTCGTACAGCATCTTCTCGAAGTGCGGCACGAGCCAGCGGTCGTCGGTACTGTAGCGGTGGATCCCGCCGCCGACCTGGTCGAACAGCCCGCCGCGCGCCATCGCGCGGAAGGAGCGTAGCGCGATATCGAGCGCGTACTCGGTCCCGGTACGCGCCCAGTGTCGCAGCATGAAGTCGAGCGCCATCGACGGCGGAAACTTGGGGGCCCCGCCGAAGCCGCCGTGCTCAGCGTCGTAACCCGCGGTGAGCGCGCGATACGCCACGGCCAGCGTTTCGCGATCGACTGTCCCGTCGCGCGTGCCGAGCTGGCCGCCGGCGGCGAACATCTCGCGCAGCTGGCGCGCCGTCTGTTCCACCGTTTCCGGCTTCGATCGGTAGGCGTCACTTACCGCCAGGAGCAACCGCTTGAACGACGGCATGCCGTGGCGCTCGACGGGCGGAAAGTAAGTCCCGCCGTAGAACGGCTCTCCCGCGGAGGTGAGGAAGACGGTCATCGGCCAGCCGCCGTGCCCGGTCATCGCCTGCACCGCCTGCATGTAGATCCCGTCGAGGTCGGGGCGCTCCTCGCGATCAACCTTGATGCAGACGAAGTTCGCGTTCATGAGCTCCGCCGTCGCCGCATCCTCGAACGACTCGTGCGCCATCACGTGGCACCAGTGGCAGGCGGCGTAGCCGATGCTCAGCAGGATCGGCTTGTTCTCGGCGACCGCGCGCGCCAGCGCCTCCGGTCCCCACGGGTACCAGTCGACCGGATTCTCGGCGTGCTGCAGGAGGTAGGGGGAGGTGGCGGAGGCGAGGCGGTTGGGCAAGGGACGGGGGACGGGAGACGGGAGACGGGAGACGGGAGACGGGGGTTGGCTAGGCGTGAATGATGTTTTTGGCGAGCAGGAACCCGGCGGCGGTGGCCAGCAATCCGACGCCCAGGCTTGCGGCTACGTACACCAGCGCCTGCGTGTAGTGGGCGTACTCGATCAAATCGAACGTTTCGATGCTGAAGGTCGAGAAGGTCGTGAAGGCGCCGCAGAAGCCGGCGGTGAGGAACAATCGCGCCTCGGGGGAGAAGTCGGGCTTTTCCAGGGCGTACTGGACGACGAATCCGAGGATGAACGAACCGACGACGTTGACCACCAGCGTCCCGATTGGAAACGATCCACGCGTTCCGCGTTGCAGCGCCCCGCTGATGAGGAAGCGTCCCACACCACCGATCGCCGAGCCGAGCGCGACAAAGAGGATGGCCATGTCGGGCGGATGAAGGAAGTGGTCGGGGACCGGAGCGGCAGGCTCGCGCGTTCTGTCCCCATCGAGGCTTCGTACAATCCTAAACGCTTTGCGGGACGGGGGACGGGGGACGGGGGACGGGAGGTGGTGTCGTGGGCGCGCTGGACTCACGCGCTCGGTTGTGCCACTCCCGGCACGCCCCCACCTTCCCCCTCATCGGCACAACCCCCGTCCCCCGTCCCCCGTCCGCCCTCCCATGTCCGCCCTTCTGGATTTTATCTCCACCCACACCCCCCGCTTCCGCGAGGAACTCTTCGACTTCTTGCGCATTCCCTCGGTGAGCGCTCGTTCCGAGCACGACGCCGACGTGGAACGGGCGGCCGAGTGGTTGCGCGAACAGATGGAGCGCTGCGGGTTGGAGGCGACGATTCATCCGACCGCGGGGCATCCGGTGGTGCTTGGCGAGTGGCGGAAGGCCGGGGCGGGAGCGAAGACGATTCTCGTGTACGGGCACTACGACGTGCAGCCGGCGGAACCGCTCGAGCTCTGGGACTCACCGCCCTTCGAGCCGACGCTTCGCGATGGGAAGATCTTCGCCCGTGGATCGGTCGACGACAAAGGACAGCTCTACCTGCACCTCAAGGCGATCGAGGCGTATCTCGCCGTGCATGGCGCGCTCCCGGTCAACGTGATCGTGCTCGCGGAAGGAGAGGAAGAGGTGGGGAGTGAGCACCTCGCGCCGTTTGTGGAGGCCCACGCCGAGCGCCTCGCCTGCGACGGCGTCGTCATCTCGGATTCGGCGATGTTCGCGCCCGGGCTCCCGTCCATCTTGTCGTCGCTGCGCGGGCTGGCCTATTTCCAGATCGATGTCACGGGGCCAGCGAGCGACCTGCATTCCGGGAGCTACGGCGGCGCGGTGGTGAATCCCGCGATGGCGCTCGCCCGCATCCTCGCGACCTTCCACGACGCCGAGGGGCGCGTGGCGATCCCGGGCTTCTACGACGCGGTGCGCGCGTGGGAAGCGCGGGTGCGCGAGCAGATGCGCGCGCTCCCGTTCGACGACGAGGCGTTCCGGCACGAGACGGGGGCGTCGGCGTTAGGCGGGGAGGTGGGCTATTCGACGCTCGAGCGTATCTGGACGCGCCCCACCTGCGAGGTGAACGGCCTGCTCAGCGGGTACACCGGCGAAGGAGCGAAGACCGTCCTCCCGTCGAAGGCGATGGCCAAGGTCAGCTGCCGTCTCGTCCCCGACCAGGATCCCGACACCGTCGAGCGGCTGCTCAAGGCGCACGTCGCCGCCGTGCAGCCGGCGGGGGTGTCGGTCACGGTGACGGCGTTGCACGGCGGGCGTCCGTGGCGTGGCGAGCTGTCCGGGCCGTTGTTCGAGGCGGGGAGCGCCGCGCTGACGCAGGCGTTCGGTCGCGCGCCGGTGATTGTCGGTGAGGGGGGATCGATCCCGGTCGTGCACGACTTCGCCCGCGTGCTCGGCGCCCCGGTCCTGCTCATGGGCTTCGGCCTCCCTGGGGAGAATGCCCACGCGCCTAACGAATGGATGAGCGACGCCAACTTCACCGGCGGGATCCGGGCTGCGGCGCTGCTCTGGGAGGAGCTCTCCCGGCGCTGAGCAGTCGTAGCCGGCGGGGACGCCGTTCCGTCCTCCGCGTGGGACAATCGAGGCTCCACTCCGCGCCTTGCACGTCTGTAAGTGTAGGCAAGGCTGCGGGTTACCCTCGTGGGGGCGACCCGGCACCTCCCGTGCGTACCAACGCTCCCGTACCTCACCGGGAGATCCCATGCACCGTGCATCCGTCAGTCTTCGCCGCGCCGCGCTCGCGGTGGCGGCGCTCGCCACCGCAGCCGTCGTCACGTCCAGCGCCGAGGCGCAGCGCACGACCGGCGCGCGCGTCACGCCGTACGTCGGCTACATCAACTTCGGCGACTATGCCGACGGTCCGATCGGGACGCGCATCTCGAACGCCAGTTCGGCGATATACGGCGTCGGAGTCGGTCTCGACCTTGCACGCAACGTGTCGTTGGTCGGGAACATCGGCTACACCGACAGCAACGTGCGCGTCGGCCTCCCGATCATCGGTGGCGTCAACATCGCCGACAGCAAGGTGCTCCTGTACGACGGAGGGCTCGAGTTCCGCCTCCCGGGCACTTCGTTAGGCGCCGGGCTGGTGCCGTGGGTCCAGGTGGGTGCCGGGGCGATCCGCTACGAGGTCCGCAGTGGCCCGCTCACCACCAACGCCACCAACTTCGCGGGTAACTTCGGCGGCGGGCTCGACGTGCGGCTGAACCGCTCGCTCGGCATCCGCGCCGGCGTCAAGGACTACGTCGGCAAGTTCGACTTCAGGGAGGCGACTTCCTTCGACCTCCACAATCGCGTCTCGCATAACGTGGCCCTCACGCTCGGCCTGACACTCGGGCTGTAGCCGTGCAGCGGCGGACCCGGGGGGTGACGTCATCGCGATGTCATCCCCTGTTTGTCGTCGCCCCGGTCGGTGCGATGCTGTTGGCAGGTAGGCGGAGTCGGGCGATGCCCCGGCCGGCGGCCGCGATCCATTGAATACCACAGCCGACGTCGACGTCCTGCGTTCCAACGCTTGAGCGCGTTGGGGCGCCGCCGGGCACACGTCCCGATTGCGCTCGCGAAGCACGAGAGGGTGCCGCCGCTAGAACGAAACACCTATACCCGGAATGACAACGTAGCGCGCTCCGCCCACCGGTTGCGCGAAATTCACGAGGCGCACGCCCGCGCTAGGGGAGATGCGCGAGCGAGTCCTCGGCCGCCACTCCATCGCAAGCGCCGAGGCAATACTCGAACGGTGCGCGAAGCCGCTCCCGCCGGTCGCCCGCACGATGCCGCCCCCGGCCGAGACGCGAATTCCGGACGTGCCGAGTTCCACGACGGGAGCGAGCAGTGTCCCGACCAGCGCGGACGGTGTCGAAGGGGATGTACAGCGCTGATCCTCCTGGCAGGCCACATCGGCCGTCGCACTCCCGCCGGGGGCCAGCGCGAAGGCACTCCATTCCACGCCGACAGCACCCGAGAGGCGCCGCGCGATAGCGACCTGCCCGACGAACGCGCCGAAGACACCGCCGAAGCTGTCGAAGTCGACATATGACAGGGCGGTGGTGACGGTCACGCTCGTGGCGGGGCGCTGCGCTGCGCCCGGGAGAGCGAGGAGTGCGGACAACGCGAGCAGTCCGGACACGACGACAGCGGCGAACGACGAGCGGGGCATATCCCTCCATGAGTCGGCGACGGTGCCGCAGTATGACACCGCTGCGGTGACCGCTCCCTTTCGGTTCGTCCCGCGATCGTGTGAACGCCGTGAAGAGAGGCGCCGTCACCCCGCGGTCACCCCGCGGTCACCCCGCGGTCACCCCGCGGTCACCCCGCGGCCACCCATACGTCACCTGACGGGCCGAAGATTTGTGTAACCGCGAAGGCTGGCGGACGGCTGAAGCGTCCGTACGTTGTACGCCATGCCCTCACTCGATCTCGTCCTCTGGGCCAAGGGGACGCTCCTCACGCCGCAGCACCTGCAGGCGCAGGATCGCTATCTCGATGAAAGCCTTCGCCTGCAGATCAATGCACTCTCTGCCTTTCCCTGGGGACTGACGCGTCTCGATGTCGATCGGGAGTCGCTGGCGGGGGGGACGCTCGTCCTCCGCGTCGCGGCCGGTCGATTCTCCGACGGTCTCCTCTTCGACGCCCCCGCCGCCGACCCGGCGCCGCCGCCTCGTCCCCTCGACGCGGCGTGGAAACAGGACCAGACGTCGATGCAGGTTTCGATCGCCGTGCCGGAATACCGCCCGGGGGCGCGCAACGTCTCGGGGCGTGACGCTGCAGGGACCGGGGCCGCGGCGACCGCGCGCTGGCGCGCCGAGGAGCAGCTCGCACGCGACGAGACGACCGGCCTCGCGGAGCGACCGATCCAGATTGCGCGCCCGAACCTTCGCCTTCTATTGGAGGGAGAGTCGACCGAAGGCTTCGTCACGATCCCGCTCGCGCGCCTCCTGCGGGCGGGGACCGGCGAAATCACGCTCGACCCGACCTTCGTCCCCTCCGTACTCAACGTCGCGACCAGTCCCGTGCTGACGGCGATCGCGCATCGCATCGTGGAACGCGTATCGGCGAAGGCCTCGGCGCTGGCCGGCACGCGGCGGCAGCGGAACCAGGGGCTCGCCGACTTTTCGGTCACGGATGTCGCCAGCTTCTGGCTGCTGTACACGCTCAACACGCACCTGCCGCGCCTCCGCCACCTGCACGAGGTGCGCACCGGTCACCCCACCGAGCTGTGGGAAGCGCTCCTGGCGCTGGCCGGTGCGCTCACCACGTTCGCCCCGTCGGCCGGTCGCCTCCCGGTGTACGATCACGTGAAGATGGGCGACTGCTTCGGCGCGCTGGAGGCGCAGCTGCTCGAGCTGCTCGAGACGGCGGTCCCCGAGACCGCGGTGTCGCTGCCGCTGCGCCCGGTGCGTCCCGCCGTGCGCGCGGTGGCGGTGGAGCAGGAGGCGTGGCTCAACGCGCCGCAGTGGTACCTGGCGGTGGCCGCCCCCATGCGGCAGGCGGAGTTGGCGTCGAAGGTGCTGCACAGCTGCAAGGTCGGGTCGGCGGACGTCGTGGACACGCTCATCCGACAGGCGCTGCCGGGGCTCGAGCTCGCGCACGTGGCGCAGCCGCCTGCGTCGGTGCCGGTGAAGCTCGACTTCATGTACTTCGCGCTCCGGCGCGCCGGACCGGCGTGGGAGGCGATCGCTCGCGCGCGGAACCTCGCCGTCTACGTCCCCGACGACCTCCCCGACGCGCGATTCGAACTCGTCATCGTGCTGCGTTAGGCACCGAGCGCCGGTAGCCCGGCGTCGCGCGGACCGGTTCGCGCGACGGCAGGGTGCTTCCTATTTGGGCAGCGTCGGCGTCGGGATCGTGGGCTTCGGCACGGTCGGCTTAGGTACTGCCGGAGCCTTGACGCTGCCCGGCAGCGCGGGGGCGCCGTCGCCGGGGACCGCCTCGGGGGGAGTCGGGCGGAAGACGAAATACAGGATCAGGACGATCGCCAGGACGAGCACGACGTTGAGGGCGATGATCAGTCCGAGCGGGATCGTGCGCTTCTTTGGTGCTGCCGCGACCGGCGCAGGCTTCGACCCCGGCAGCTCCGGAGCAGGCGTGCTGGACTCACGAATCATCTGGGTGTACGCCCCCGGAGGCGGCGCGGCCTTCTCCCCCCCTCCACCACCCGGGCGACCGAAGACCGGAGGCGCGAGCACCGGAGGGAGCGGAACCGCCGACGAACCGCCGAGCGGCGAGGAATAAGGCTGAGACGCCGGTCCCTCTCCTCGCGGCGAGCCACCCATCGGTGAGCCACCCATCGGCGACATTCCGGCCGGTGAGCCTCCAATCGGAGAACTCCCACCCGATGCACCGCCCATGGGCGACTGGCCGCGCAGCGGCGCGTCGCTCGGCGGCGGCCCGATCGGTGACGCCCCTCGCTGAGGTGCGGCGCGCGGCGCCTGCCCCATCGGCGACATGCCCAACGGGGACTGTCCCGGCGGGGCCGCTCCTCCGAGCGGCGACGACGCGCCACCGCTGGCTTTCCCGGGTTCCACCGGTTCCGGTCCGGCGGAGCCGAGGAAGGGCGAGAAGGCGTCACGTCCGGCCGCTGGTGGCGGGGGAAGTGGCGCGTAACGTGGCGGGCTGCTGCGCGGCGGATCCGGATGGCGGACCGGAGGCGGTAGCGGGGGAAAGGAGACCGCATCGAGTGGCGACGCCGGCGGCGGAAGTGGCGCGGCGCGCGGCGCCTGCGGCATCATCGGCTTGAAGAGCTGCGTGAACTCGCCCGGTGGGAGCGACGTGTCCGGCACGGGAGGGGTCGGAGCCGGAGGAGTCGGTGCCGGAGTCGGAGTCGGACTCGGAGGCGCCGGAACGGGGGCGGCGCGTGGTGCTGGAACCGGCGCCGCGGTCGGAGTGGGCAGGGGAACGGCAGCGGCAGGTGGCTCAGCGGCAACGCCAAACGGGGATGACGCTGGTGGCGGCGGAGGCGCGGCGACCGGGAGCTCCGGCACGGTTGCATTCGGCCGCGGTGGTAGCTGAGCCGAAAGCGGCGGCGCCCCGGTGTCCGAAAGGCGATGATCGCCGAGCATCGGACTGCTCGGCGGTTCGACCGGGCGCGGAGGCGGAGCGGGAGCCGGGGTGGGAAGTGGGGCCGGAGCGGCGGCTAACGGGTCACCGTCCGGGGGCGCCATGACGCCGAACAGCTTGGTGAACTCGCCCGGGGGGCGTGAAGCTGGAGGATCGGCGGGGATAGGCGGTGGCGCGGTGGGCTGCGCCGGAAGCGCGGCTGCTGGCGGAGACGAGAGCGGAGAAGGGACCGCAGGCGGCACGACGGACGGCGCCTGCCGCAGCGCCTCGACGCTGAACCCTTCCACATCGGAGCGGTCGCCGCGCGGAGCTTCGGGGAGCGCGCGCTGGTCGAGCCACTCGGGAAAGCTGGTCAGACCCTGCAGGAATTCGGTGACGATCGCAAATCCCGATGAGACGGTCGATGTCTCGAGGATCCGCGCCTTGTCGGCCGAGGAGAGGCGACCGAGCATCGCGCGCAACGCGCTCACCGCATCGGGGCCTGCCGCGTCGGCGAGATGCACCATGACCACGCGCCCAGTGACCGACTCCAGAGCGTTGTGCGTGCGAATGCCGTCTGCGACCGCGACGCACTTGAGGAGTTGATACCGGGACTCGAAGTTCGGCGTGGTCATCTCGGTGTGGTCAGCCGGGAAAGGTTGGGTGATCGCGATTCCCCCGAATCCGCGCGCGAACGCGCACGTGGATGGAGGAGGGGGCGGAGCACGGCGTCAAGCTATATTGTTCACCCGCTGCCGCGCGGATGCAATCGCGCCACGACGTCGTCACTCACCGGGTACGCTCAATGCGCCTCGCACCTCGCCGACAGAGCCGCGTCGTGTGGGAAGAGGGGATGTATCTCGCTCCCCATCATTTTCAGGCGCAGCGACGTCATAGCGAGGAGACGGTCGCCGAGGCGCTCGACGCCCTCTTCCCGTTCGCCTACGGCATCACCGCCGCATCGCTGGACACCGAGGCACTGGCCGGTGGAACGCTCGCGGTGGCCTTCGCGCGCGGCATCATGCCCGACGGTACGGTGATCTCGGTGCCGGACTCCGATCGTGTCCCGCTCGGGTCGGCCATCGCGCCAAGATTCTCTCCCGATCGCGACGCGCACGTGGTCTACCTCGCCCTCCCTGCGTGGCGAGAGAACGCGCCAAACGTGCGCTTCACCGATGCAGCGGCCGGCGTCGACTTCGGGCGCGCCGCCGATACGAACTCACCCGGCGCAGCACAGGATCGGCGCTTCGTCGAGGTCGTCGCCAAGGTGCGCGACGAAACCGCGGGGGAAGAGAGCGCCGAGGTGCACTTCGCGGAGAAACAGCTGCGACTGGTGCTCGACAGCGAGCTTGCCCCGACCGAAGTGGGGCTTCCCATCGCGCGCGTCCGGCGCGACGAGGGAGGGCGTTTCGTCGTGGATGGCGACTACGTGCCGCCGTGTCTCAAGGTGGGGGCGAGCGAACGGCTGGTGGCGATCCTGCGCCGGGTGGTCGGGATGGTCGAGGCGAAGGGGAGCGCGTTGAGCGCCTCGCTCGATGCCCCGGGCGTCGCCTCGGGGGGGAGCACGCCGGCCGCCTACTTGGGGAACGAGCTGGCCACGCGCTGGCTGCTGCACGCGGTGCGATCGGCCGAAGCGCCGCTGCGGCACATTCTGGAGACGCGGAACGCCCATCCCGAAAAACTCTGGCTCGAACTGTCACACCTGGCCGGCGCTCTCTGCACTTTTTCGCTGACAACGCAGGCGCGCGACCTTCCGGTATACGCGCACGACGACCTCGGGAGCTGTTTCACGCAGATCGAGCGGCACCTGCGCGAACATCTCGACGTGATGATCGCCGCACAGGCGGTGGTGGTAACGCTGGCACCGGTCTCGGACGTCCTCTACAGCGGCTCGCTCAACGATCCGCGCTGTTATGCCGACGATGCGCGCTGGTTCCTGGGGGTGAGCTCCTCGGTGGGAGGGCTGGAGACCCGGACGCGCGTGCCGCAGCTGCTCAAGGTGTGCGCCGCGCGCTACGTGCTCGAACTGGTACGGCGTGCCTATCCCGGGCTCGATCTCGAGCACATCCCATCGCCTCCCGCGGGGCTCGCGCCGCGCGCCGACCTCACCTATTTCGCCGTCACGATGGCCGGCCCGTGTGGCAAGGGTTTACGGGAGACGCGGGAGATCGGGGTCTACGTTCCCGAAGGACTCCCCGACATCGTGCTCGAAGTGGCGGTGCTGGTCGGGGAGTGAGCCCGGGCGCCCCGACCGGTGCCTAACGTCGACCGCGATCGTCCGGGAATCGGGGAGCGCGCCGGCGACCCGGGCTGCTCATGGCGGATGCACGCTGCGAGTCATAGTTTCGCCCGGACGGAGCGCCGCGCGATGCCTCGCGTGAGTCTGCCATCCATCACGTGCCATGATGTGACATGATGCGCCATGACGTGCCGGAGCTGATCGATGTCTAGCAACCCCTCCACGGGTCCCAGCGCCGCCTCGGTGACGCCGGTCGGCGCCGGACGCCTCGCCCTCCTCTTCGAGGAAGCGCTGACGGCGATCGCCCGGTTGCGGGCCAACCAGAAGGCGGTCACCGACGCGGTAGCCTTCCGCGCCCAGATGCACCATCTGCTTCGTAAGGCCGACGACGAGGCCAAGGCGATGGGCTATGACCCCGCCGATGCCCAACTCGCAGTCTTCGCGGTGGTGGCGCTGCTGGACGAGTCGGCCTTGAACTCGCGCGACGCGGCGTGGTCGGACTGGGCGCGTCGTCCGCTGCAGGACGAGTTGTTCGGCGGGCACATGGCCGGCGAGTGGTTCTTCCAGCACGTGGAGCGACTGCTGGCGCGTCCGGATTCCGCCGCGCTCGCCGACCTGCTCGAGCTGCACCATCTCTGCCTCCTGCTGGGCTTCAAGGGACGATACGGCGCCTCCGATCGTGGGGCGCTGCATGCGATCGCCGCGCAACTCGGCGACCGCACACGGCGCATTCGCGGCGCGTCGACGGAGTTCGTCCCGGGGTGGCGTCCTCCCAACGACCAGGTGACGAGCCACGACCCGTGGATCCGTCGCCTGGTAGTCGGACTGGCGGCGTCGGTCGTGCTGGCCGCTGCCCTGTGGGGAGCGGGCGCACTCTCGTTGCGCAGCTCTGTCGGCCTGATCGAGCTTCCACCGGCCGGCGCACCGGTCGCCGCCGCGCCGGGCGGGGCGGCGCGTTAGGCGTGGTGCCGATGTCCGTCCTCGTCCTCTTCTCTCGCCCCACTCCAGACCATGGCTCGTAATCCTTCGACGCGATGGTATGCGGCCCTCGCGGTGCTGGTCGTCTTCGTCCTGCTCGCCTGGCTGCTCAGTGCGGTGCTGACGCTGAGTGAGGGCGAGCGAGTGATGTTGCGGGTGGGGCTCGTCGCGCTCGGCCTCATCGGCGCCGTGGCGCTGCTCTGGTACCTGCGACCACAGGACGATGTCGCCGACGCACCGGTAGACGCGAAGAGTGGCGACGTGGGAGCCGTCGTGGCCTCGGCGCGTGCACGCCTGCCGCGTGGCGCCTTCGACTCGCGCGCGATGGTTCTCGTGCTCGGGACGCAAGGGAGCTGCAAGTCGACGTTGGTCATGAAGTCGGGGACCGACCCGGAATTTCTCGCCGGCGACGCGGTCGCGGGCGACGTGCCGGGCAAAACGGCGCTCGCCAACTTCTGGCTGGTGAAGGATGCGATCCTGGCCGAGGCCGGGGGGCCGGTCTTCACCGACGCGGGGCAGTGGCGACAGCTGGTGCGCGCCCTGCGCGCGCCGCGCCTGGCCGCGGCGATCGGTCGGGGCGAGGCGGCGCCGCGTGCTGCGGTGGTCTGCGTCAGCTGCGACCTCTTTCGCGGGGCCAATGCGCAGGCGCAGGTCGAGGGGCTGGCAAAGCTCACGCGCGAGCGGCTGACCGAAGCGGCGCGCGAGTGGGGAATCGCGGTGCCGGTGTACGTTGTCTTCACGAAGGCGGACAAGCTCCCGCACTTCGAGACGTGGGCAGCGACGCTGACGCAGGAAGAAGTGCGCGCTCCCGTAGGTGCCACCCTTCCGTTCGACGCCGCGGCCGGCGCGATCGGGAAGGAGCGTGCGCAGGCGATGGGGACCTACGCCGAGCGCATCGTGCCAAGGGTGGAGCAGGCCTTTGCGCGGGTGGTGTCTGCGCTGGCCGGCCATCGTCCGGAGTTGCTCGATCGCGAGAGCCAGGGGGAGCGCCGGCTGACGTCGTACGAGTTCCCGCGTGAAGTAGGGAAGCTCGCACCCGATGCTGCGAAGTTCCTGGTGGAGATCTGTCGTCCGGTGCACTTGGGGGTGAGTCCGCAGCTGCGCGGCTTCTACCTCGTGGGGGCGCGTCCGGTGGTGGTGACCGACAAGCCCGCGCCGGCAGCCGCAAAGTCGCGGGGGCAGGGCGGGGGAGCGGCGGCGTCCAGCGCCACGCACGTCTTCGTCCCGATGGCGGCGAGTCAGCCCGAGCCGGCCGCCGCCTCGGCGGCCCCCTCGTCGCGGCGTGTGCCGCAGTGGGTCTTCCTGGAACGTCTCTTCCCGGAAGTCCTGCTGTCCGACGGTGGAGCGGCCTCGATGGCGCGCGGTGGAGTCCGCGTCTCGACCGTGCGCCGTGCGCTGCTCGGTGTGGGGATCGCGGCCGCACTTGTCGTGTCGATCGGCGTGCTGCGGTCGTGGCTCGGCAATCGCGACCTGGCGTCGCGCACGGTGGTCGCCTCGCGCGACGTGACCGCGCTCCCGGTGATCACGGCCCCGCAGGGATCGATCGCCTTCCCCTCCGCCGACGCGTTACGCCGGCTCGAGTCGCTGCGCACGATCCTCGATACGCTCAACGGCTATGCGACGAGCGGGGTGCCGGCGCGGTTGACCTGGGGGCTATGGAAGGGCGACGCGCTGCTCGACCGCGGACGCCGTGTCTGGCTCGACGGCTACCGCCGCCAGCTGCACACGACGGCGTATGGCGCGCTGGTCGATTCGCTGCGCGCCCTCCCCGAGGCCCCGCGCCCTACGGACGACTACGGGCAGGACTACAACATGCTCAAGGCGTACCTCATCATGACCGGTGAGTCGTCGCGGAGCACGTCCACCTTCCTCGCCCCGGTGATGATGACGAGCTGGATGCGTGGGCAGCCCGTCGACGCCGACGAGATGTCGCTCGCGCGCAAGCAGTTCGAGTTCTATGCGGTGCTGCTAGCGAAGGAGAACCCGTGGCCCGAGGCCGAGGATGCGCGCATCGTGACGCATTCGCGCGCCTTCCTCAACCGCTTCACGGGGGGCGAACAGATCTACCAGTCGATGATTGCCAAGGCCGACGAGGCGACTCCCGCCGCCAAGCTGGCGGATGCCGCTCCGCTGGCGCCCGGGGTCCTCACCGCCCCCGCGCAGGTCTCCGGGGCCTACACGGCCGCAGGGTACGAGTTCATGCAGGGGGCCTTCCGAAATTCCGATCGCTACTTCGAGGGGGAGCAGTGGGTGGTTGGTGATGCGACGGCCTCGCAGACGCAGGATCGCGACGGCATCCTTGCCGCGCTCCGCGCGCGCTACACCGCCGACTACGTCAACAAGTGGCGCGACTTCGTGCGCAACACCAACGTCGTGCGTCCGACAGGTGCACGCGACGCCGGGGTCAAGGACGCGGCGAAGAAGCTCGGGACGATCAGCGGTGCCCAGTCGCCGCTGCTGGGTGCGCTGGCGATGGTCGCCAGCAACACCGGTGTAGACTCCACGGTGGCCGCGGCCTTTCAGCCGGTGCACGCCGTCATCCCGCCCGACGCCAAGGGGAAGAACGTCAACGAGGGGAACCAGTCGTACGTGAATGCGCTGGTCGGGCTGCAGGGGGCCCTCGAGCAGGTCTCGTACATGCCCCCGGTTGTTGACACCGCCTCCGCGATGGCGATGTCGCAGAAAGGGCAGGAAGCACTCGGATCGGTGACGCAAGCCAAGATCGCCGCGCGCCAGCTGGCGCAGAATTTTGCCGTCGATACCTCGGCGGTGAAGATCGCCGGGACCGTCGGTGCGCTGCTCGAGGCACCGATCAATGGTGCCGAGGTAGTGCTCAAGGGCGTCGCGGGGACGCGACCGCCAGCCTCGCGCCCGGCGGTCGTCGCGGCGGCGCCGGTCGTTGCACCGCCACCACCCGCGGGCGGAGGCGGTGGTGGTGGCGGAGACAAGGCGGCGAAAGCCGCCGAGCTGGCGGCGATCCTCAATGAGCGCGGTCGCGCCATCTGCGCGGCGATGACCCCGATGTTGCAGAAGTTCCCCTTCAATCCCGCGGCCACCGCCGAAGCCACGATCGCGGAAGTCTCTGGCCTCCTGGCACCGGGCGCCGGGCAGTTGCCGGCATTCCGGGACGAGCGACTCGGCGACCTGCTCGAGAAGCAGGGGGACAAGTGGGTGGCCAAGGCGGGGGGACCAGTCGCCCTCTCCGCACCGTTCGTCACCTTCTTCAACAAGGCAATGCAAGTCTCGGCGGCGCTCTTCGACGGCGGATCGTCGCCGCGCGTCGTCTTCCTCGCCAAGGCCGAGACGTCGCCGCTGATCCCCCGTGTCACCTTGACGCACGGATCGCAGGTGGCCCAGTTCACCTCGGTCACGCCGGAGAATCGATTCGTCTGGCCGGCGCCGGCGGGTCGCGAGGCGCGCTTGCTCGCCCAATTCGGGAAGAACAAGGACCGGGAGATCGACAAGGCGACCGGTGAGTGGGCGATCTTCCGCCTCGTGTCGCATGCGGCGAAGGCCGACCCGATGGGGGGCGGCGCGCTGCGCGCAGAGTGGAATGCGACCGGGAAGGACGCGAAGCCCGTCGCGGTGCAGTTCACGGTGGAGTCGGGAGCGCCCGTGCTGCAGCGCGGATGGCTCGGCGCCATGTCCTGCGCCTCGCAGGTCACGCGTTAGTCATCCCCCAGGTCCCCCGATGCCGAAAGTCTGTCCCGTCTGCGACACCGTGTATCCCGACGCCAACGCGTTCTGCCCGGTGGACGGGACGACGCTCCATGTCGTCGACCTCGAGGGAGGGTTGATCGGGAGCGTGGTCGCGGATCGGTACCTCGTCACCGACCTGCTCGGCGAAGGGGGGATGGGAAAGGTGTACCTCGCGCGGCACGTCCGGTTGCCGCAGCAGGCCGCCATCAAGGTCCTGCGCGCCGAGATGGTGAAGGATCCGGCCGCCGTCGCGCGCTTCAATCGCGAGGCCTCGAACGCGAGCCGCATCGACGACGAGAACGTGGCGCGGGTCTACGACTTCGGCGAGGCGACGGGGGGGACCGTCTACCTCGCCATGGAATACGTCGCCGGCATCTCGCTGCGCGACCTCATCGAACGCGACGGGACGCTCGAGCCGCGACGGGCCGCGGGGATCGTCGAGCAGATCGGGCGCGGGCTCGACGCCGCGCACCGCCTCAAGATCATCCACCGCGACCTGAAACCCGACAACATTCTGGTGATCGAGGGGCCCGACGGGCGCGATCGCGTGAAGGTCGTCGACTTCGGGATCGCCAAGGCCTTCGGCGCCGAGGAGGGAAACCTCACCAAGACCGGCTTCGTCGTCGGGACCCCCGAGTTCATGAGCCCGGAGCAGCTGACGGGACGTCCGCTTGATGCCCGCAGCGATGTCTTCGCCCTCGGGCTCGTCGCGTACCAGTGCCTGACCGGGGCACTCCCGTTCCCCGGCGACACGCCGGAGCAGAAGATGGCCGGGCGGCTGATGCGCGCCCCGCTCAGGCTCGATGAGGTGAGCGACAAGGCGTGGCCCGCAGCGCTGCAGGAGGTGTTCGACGCCGTCCTGTCGCGGGAGGTCGAGAAGCGTCCGGAGAGCGCCGGGGCCTTCGCGCGCTTGCTCTCCGCTGCGATCGATGGGGCTCCACCGCAGCCTGGAACGGCGACGGCTGGGGGGGCGGCATCGTCCACGCGAGGCGCCTCCGCAACTCCGGCGACAAAGGGAGGACGTACCGCCGTCATCGCCCCCCCCGAGCGATTGTCTCCCAGCCGCGCCCCGATCATCGCCGGCGTGGTCGCGATCCTCGCCGTCGGCGGCTACTTCGGCTATCGCGCGCTGCAGCCACCGGTCGGCGCCGCGCAAGCTGCCCAAGGCGCCGACACCGCGGTGAGCACGGTTGTCGCCTCGCAGACCGTGCCTCCCGCCGGGACCGGGGGAGCGGTAGTTCCTCCCTCCGCCCCCGCGATCGATCCCGCAGCGATCGCCGCTGCGGTGCGCGATTCGATCACCCGAGAATCGGCAGCCAGAGCCGCCCGCGATTCGGCGAATCGTCGCCGAGCGTCCCAGGTGCCGGCCAGCTCGGCCGAAGCGATTCCGCCGGTAGCACCACCCCCAGCAGTGGACCCGGCGCTGAACCAGTCGCTTGACTCGCTCTCCCGCGCCCTCGGGCGCCGGGGCATCGATGTGGCCGAGGCAGGGCGCATCGCGAGCGCGCTGCGCTCGCTGGCGCCGAGGATTTCAGACCCTTCCACCCGCGCAACCGCCTATTTCCGCCTCATTCAGGCCAGCGTCCTCGCAGGCGACCTGACGGGCGCATGTAGCGCCTTCCGGTCCGCGAAGGGGTCGGTGCGCGGCACTGCCCAGCAGGCGGAGCTACGCCGCTTCGAGGAAGCGTTGGGCTGCAGCTGATCGCGTCACGCGGGCACGAGCGGGGTACACTCCCCTCGTGCGTCGGCACCCCATTGCCGCCCCCGGACTCAACCCGTATAGTCCGGTACTAGCTCAGGTAGCTTCCGAGCATAGCAAGGACCCCATTCATGCGTTTCTCCATGCCGATCCTGCAGCAGTACGCTCGCCGGTTGGGCGTCCTGCTCGTCGCGCTGATGGTTGCGTTCACGACGGTCGCGCCCCTCGCTCGCGCGCAGGCGATCCCCGATTCCACTGAAGTCCCCGCACGTCCGATGGTGGTAGGCGACATCATCGACCTGCTGGCACGCAAGGCTCCCACGCTCTGGGTGCTCACGCAGGTGCGGAAGAACTGTCTCGCCATGGCGCTCAACGCCAACGATGAGAAACAGCTCTATGCCGCGGGGGCAGACAGCAGCTATGTGGCCGCGCTGCTCACGTCGTGCGTGGCGGGGACGCTGACCGCCGCCACCGTCGTCGACTCGACCGGTGGGATGGTGACGCCGTCGGTGCTGGCGCTGCAACGGACGTGCGAACGCGGTTCGGTCGCCGCGTGCGACAGCGTGGCCGACAAGTACCTCGAGGGGATCTTCGCCCCCAAGAGCCCGACCAAGGCCGCGGAGTACCTGCTGATGGCTTGCACGACGGGGAACACCCCGGCGTGCTGGCGTGCAGTCGAGATCCTCGATGCCAGCTCCAACCCCGCGGACAACACACAGGGTGCGGCGGTGCTGACGCTGCGCTGCGACCGGGGCGAGATGATCGCCTGCCGTCGGCTCGGGCGCTTCTACGAGGCAGGACACGGCGTGGTCATGGACGGGGGGCGCGCGCTCGCGCTCTACCGCCGCGCCTGCGATGCCGATGAGCCGACCGCCTGCGTGGAGTCGGCGCGCATGCTGCTGGCGGGGAAAGTCGTCGCGGTCGATAGTGCGACGGGATTCGCCTACACGGCGAGAGCGTGCGAGACGGGGAGCGCCGAGCAATCGGCGGCCCAATGCGCCCGCGCCGGCGCGGCGTATTCAGAGGGCAAGTCGGTCGGTGCTGACCAGTCGCGTGCGGCGACGCTGTACCAGCGCGGCTGCGACGCGAACGATCCGCGCGCCTGCGGCGAGCTGGCCAAGCTCATCGCGGCCGGGCGGGCGCCCGGGCATAGCGAGTCACAGGCGGCCGCGCTCTTCGAGAAGGGATGCGCTGGTGGTCGGCCGGACGATTGTTACACCCTCGGCGGGATCCTCGCCGAAGGCAAGTCTGTGCCGCAGAACCTCGCGCGCGCCGCGCAGCTGTGGGAGTCGTCGTGCCAGAGCGGAGTGATCGGCGGGTGCGCCAAAGCCGCCGCGGCGCACGCCGCGGGGCTCGGCATCCCGAAGGACCTCGCCAAGGGGGCGGCGCTGTACACGAAGGCCTGCGATGCCAACGCTGCCGACGCCTGCCTCGCCCTCGGGCGGATGACGTTGCGCGGCGAGGGCGTCGCCGCCTCGGCGCAGAACGCGGCGTCGCTCTTCGAGAAGTCGTGCACCGCGTCGAATCTTGCGGCGTGTGGTGCGCTGGCCGAGCTCACCGCTTCGGGCAACGGCGTCGCGCGCAATCGCGACACCGCGCGCGACCTGTTCACGAGGGCCTGTGACGGTGGCGAGCTCACCTACTGCGTCGATCTCGGTCGCCTCGTGGCGGCCGACACCGCGAGTGGTGCGGCCGGGCGTACGAAGGCGGCGGCGCTCTATCAGCGCGCCTGTGACGGGAAGGTGGCGAGCGGCTGCGGCCAGCTCGGGCTCGCGTCCCTCCGTGGAACCGCTGGTCCGCGCGACCTGCCGAAGGCTGGCTGCAACCAGCCCATGCAGATCGGGCAGCG
>JBDTUA010000040.1:0-22096 GCA_040007995.1 Gemmatimonadota bacterium
GGCGATGCTCTCGTCCACCACGAACTCCAGCTCGCAGGCGTTGCGAAGCCGGATGGCCTTGGCCACGCGGCTCCGCAGGTGGCTGGCGAGCGAGTGCAGGCCCTCGAGCGTGGTCACCTTTTCTGCATCCGATCCGAGGATGCTCACGAAGATGCGCGCGTGGCGCAGGTCGCGCGTCACGTCCACGGCGGTCACCGTCACCAACCCGGTGATGCGGGGATCCTTCGCCCCTTCGGCGAGAAACCGCGCGACTTCTTCGCGAATGGCTTCGGCCACCCGGTCGGGGCGACGTCCATCATTCGCCATATCGTTCACTCCTGCCTGGCGCGGCGCGTTCAGCGCGCGCCACGCCCTCGAGATGCGTACATGACGTCACGCGATGCGCCGTTAGGCGCCCGCGGACTCCGGCTGCAACGTGCGAGCCACTACCTCGGTCTTGTAGCACTCGATCACGTCCCCGACCTTGAGGTCGTTGAAGTTCTCGATGCCGATTCCGCACTCGTAGCCTTCCTTCACTTCCTTCACGTCGTCCTTGAAGCGGCGGAGCGATGCGAGGCTGCCGTCCCATACCTCGACCGCATCGCGAATCAGGCGAACGCGCCCCGCCTTGGTGATCATGCCGCTGCGTACCGAGCAGCCCGCGATCGTGCCGACACGCGACACCTTGAACGTTTCACGAACCTCGGCCTCGCCGAGAATGACCTCGCGCTCCTCGGGCCGAAGCATCCCCTCGAGCGCGGCCCGTACGTCGGCGACCGCCTCGTAGATGATGCGATACAGCTTGATGTCCACCCCTTCGCGCTCGGCAGCGGCCCGGGCGTTGTTGTCCGGGCGCACGTGAAAGCCGATGATGATCGCCCCCGACGAACGCGCGAGGAGGATGTCGCCCTCGGTGATCGCGCCGACGCCACGGTGAACGACGTCGACCTTCACTTCGTTGTTGGACAGCTTCTGCAGGGCGTCGGCCAGTGCCTCCGCCGGACCGCCCTGGTCCGCCTTGATGATCAGGTTGAGCGTGCGCTGCTGGCCGGCGGCCGCCTGGGACATGAAGTCCTCGAGCGACACCACGCCCTTGGTCGTGCGACGGCTCTTCGCTTCACGGTCGAGTCGTTCGCGCCGCTGAGCGATTTCGCGAGCCTGACTGGCATCCTCAACGACGACGAACTGGTCGCCCGCCATCGGGACGCCCGTGAGGCCGAGCACCTGCACCGGGATCGCCGGCCCCGCTTCCTTGACGTGCTTGCCGCGCTCGTCGAGCAGCGCGCGCACACGTCCGGAGTGGAGACCGCAAATGAAGTCGTCGCCGACGTGCACCGTCCCGCTCTGGACGAGAATCGTGGCAACGGGTCCCTTACCTGGATCCAGCTGCGCCTCGACCACCGCGCCGGTGGCCTTCTTGTCCGGGTTCGACTTGAGGTCGAGGACCTCGGACTGCAGCATGACCTGGTCGAGCAACTCGGAGACGTTGGTCCCCTTCTTCGCCGACACGGCGGTCGACAGCGTGGTACCGCCGAACTCCTCGAGAACGACGCCGTGCTGCAGGAGATCCTGCTTGACCCGCATGGGGTTGGCGTCGGGGAGGTCGACCTTGTTGATCGCGACGATCATCGGCACGCCGGCATTCTTGGCATGCGAGATGGCCTCGATCGTCTGGGGCATGACCGAATCGTTTGCGGCCACGACGAGGATGACGATGTCGGTCACCTGGGCACCGCGGGCACGCATGGCGGTGAACGCCTCGTGACCTGGCGTGTCGAGGAAGGTGATCTGCTTCCCGTTGGGGAGCGTGACGTGATAGGCGCCGATGTGCTGCGTGATGCCACCTGCCTCGCCAGCGACCACGTTGGCTTTCCGGATGTAGTCGAGCAGTGACGTCTTGCCGTGATCGACGTGGCCCATGATGGTCACGACGGGGGGGCGGAAGACCAGGTCCTCCGGCTTGTCCTCGACGCGCTCCTCGCCCATGTCGGCGGCGTACTCTTCCTCGCGCACCGCCTGGAAGCCGAACTCGCCCGAGATCAGCTCGATCTGGTCGAAGTCCAGGCGCTGGTTGATGGTCACCATCAACCCGAGGTTCTTGAATGCGAAGGCGACGATCTGGCTCGCCGAGATCTTGAGAATGTCGGAGAGTTCCGCGACGGTGATGAATTCATTGACGCGGACCGTCTTCTTCTCGCGCTCCGCTTCCTCGCGGCGCATCGCCGCCTCTTCCTCGCGATTGTCCTCACGGCGTCCACCGCCGCGGCGACTGACGCCGCCGCGCATGGCGCCCATCACGCGCGAGATGTTTGCCGTCACCTCTTCCTGGTCCACCGCGCCACGCTTGCCCTTCTTCTTGCCTCCGCGTGCCGGCTGCGACTGCGCGGCGCCAGAGGGCCCGGTACCGGGCTTGCGCTGCTCGTCGCGACGCGGCGGTAAGCCGACGGCTCCACCAGGCGAGGCCGACGCGACCGGTCGGGGGCGTTCGTACCCGCTCCCCTGCTGCGGCCGCGAACGCGGCGCCCCCGGAATGATGGGGCGAGGGCGAGGGCGATCGGGAATAGACGGACCGGTCGAGTACGTTTGCGGCTGCGGTATCGGGGCCGCCGGAGGTGCTGGCGGTGCCGGCGCCGCTGGCGGAGGAGCGGGCGCCGGCGCGGGAGGGGTCGGCGCGATCGGAGCTGCGGACTCCGCAGGAGCGGTGTCCGCGGTCTTGCCCTGTGCGGCCTTCTCGTCGTCCGTCGCGCTCGCGACGGCGGGCGTTCCTGCCTGCACCTCCGCCTGCGGCGCCGGTGCGGCCGTTTCGGCGGCGACGGCGGGGGGAGCAGCGGGCGTTTCCTGCACGGGCGCAGGAGTCTCCACCGGAGGTGCAGCAGCGGAGGCGGCTGCTACGGCGGCTGCCTCGACGGCGGCAGCCTCTTCGGCGGCCTGTTCTACTGCTTCGGCAGCTGCCGCCACGTCGGCGGCGCGACGTCGACGGACGCCACCACGCGCGGGCCCGTCGGTGTCGCCACCAGCGGCCGGCGCGGAGTCGACCGCGGTCGCGGTGGGAGCGGTGGTCGACGCCCCGGACGAGGCGCCCTTGCGGCGACGCGTCTTCGCCGGAGGAGCCGACGATTGCTCCACCCGCGCGCGCTTCTCCCGCTCCCAGCGGGCGCGCACGCGCGCGACCTGATCGTCCGTCAGCACCGTCAGGTGACTGCGCACCGGGACATCCATCGACCGAAGCATGCCGATCACTTCGTCCGCGGGTACCCCAAACTCCCCTGCCATGTCATGAACGCGAAGCTTGCTCAAACGATCCTCCTAGCGGGTCCGTGCTGGACCCGTGACCCCTGCACCGCCCGCGCCACACAGCGCGAGCACGCCAGACGCCAGCGCGCGGTCGGTGACCCCGACGACGGCTGTCGACTCCTTCCCTACCGCATGGCCTAACGACACGGCCGACGGTCCCTCGATGATCCGAATCCGCCGCGCCTCAAGGAGCGGCACGACCTTGTCACGCGAATGCCGGGAGCAGTCCGGCGCGACGACCGCCACGACGAGCGTCCCCCGTTTGGCAGCGTCGCGCACGCGTTCCACGCCAACGACAGCGCCGCGCCCACGTACGCCGAGCCCGAGCAATCCGAGCAGTCGTCGTTCCGTTGCCGCGTCCATGCCAGATTCCGCCGCGTCAGCCATGAGCATTCCGGAAATCAGCTCGCGGCCGCCGCATCACCACCCGCGTCTTCGGTGGTAAGCTCATTGATAATCGCCATGATCCGATCGGCCTCCTCGGGAGCGATCCCGGGAAGCCGGAGCAGGTCGTCGCGCTCAAGGTCAATGATATCGTTCAACGTACGGTAGCCCGCCTCCTCGAGGATTGCCACCGTCGCCGGCGGCATCCCGTCCAACTCGGTCAGCTTGACGTCGGCCGCGTCTTGCTCCTCCGGCAGCGGCGCGAAGATCGGGCCTTCGCTCCGCTCCAGCCATTCGCGGCTCGAATACAGGTCGATCTTCCACTCGGTTAGTTCCGACGCCAGGCGTACGTTCTGTCCGTTGCGCCCGATCGCCAGTGAGAGCTGGTCCTCGTCCACGACCGCCTGGATCGCCTTGCCATCTGGATCGGAGAAGACGCGAGCGACCTTGGCGGGCGCGAGCGCGAGCTTGGCGAAGCGCTCGGGGTCGGCAGACCAAGGGACGATGTCGATGCGCTCTCCGCTCAACTCGTTGACCACTGCTTGAACGCGCGCGCCCTTGAGTCCGACGCAAGCACCCACGGGATCGATCGAATCGTCGCGCGACCAGACCGCAATCTTGGTCCGGCTCCCCACCTCACGCGCGGCGGCGCGAATCTCGACGATTCCCTGCTGAATCTCAGGGACCTCGAGCTTGAACAGCGCCTTCACGAAGAGCGAGTCGGCCCGGCTCAGGATCAGGCGCGGACCCTTGGGCGTCTCCTCGACGCGCTTGAGCACCGCGCGGATGGGGTCACCCTGATGATAATGGTCACGATGGTTCTGCTCGCGGTACGGCATGATCGCCTCCGCTTCGCGGAACTTGTTCAGCATGATCACCAGCTTCCCGCGTTCGATCTGCTGCACTTCGCCCGAGAGCAATTCTCCAACGCGATTCGCGAACTCGTCGCGGATCTTGGTACGCTCCCCTTCGCGCACACGCTGGATGATCCGCTGCTTGGCCGCTTGCACGGCGCTGCGGCCGAACTCCGTGAAGTCGACGGGGATCTCCATCACGTCCCCGAGCTGGAACTCCGGATCCTCGAACCGCGCCTCTTCGAGCGTGGTTTCACGCGCTGGATCGGTCACCTCGGACACAACCGTCTTGAGCAGCACGATGCGAATGCTGCCCCGATCCTCGTCGATCTCGACCTCGGCTTGGACGGTCACGCCATGCTTCTTGGACAGGGCGGCGTGAATGCCGTCCTGCAACAGCCCGTGCAACTCGGTGCGGTCCAACCCCTTGAGGTTAGACAGCTCGCGAATTGCCGTAAGAATTTCTGCGGTTCCGGTCATTCGATGACCCTCTACTTGTTCCAGACGAACACGAGACGTGCCTCTTTGACATCCGCTAGAGGCACCCGGTGTTCCACGCCTCTCGAATCGCGCAGACGCGCGATCTCGGCCCCTTCACTGCCCTCCAGTCCCACGATTTCGCCTTCGATCCGACCTCCCACAACCGCGCTCGATACCGAGGCGCGTCGTCCGGTAAAGCGACGCCAGTCCGCCGCGTGTCGCAGCGGCCGCTCCACCCCTGGCGACGACACCTCCAACACGTACTGCTCACCCACCATGCCCGATGCGTCGAGCCTTGGCTCGAGCGCGCGCGACGTCTGGGCACAATCGTCGATCGTGACCTTCGTGCCATCGCGCCGATCGATGCGAACATCGAGCAGCGGACGGCGACCGGTCCCTCCTCGCCGGAACTCGACCAGATCGAACCCCAGCGCCTCAACCTCATGTCGTACGAAGTCTTCCAGCGACTGTAGCATATCCCGTCGAAAACCGGCCCAAGAACAAAAAAATGCGGGGGAACCCTCCCCCACATTTCCGAATCGCGGGAACCACCCCCGCGAAGCAACGGGAATGTACGGTCGCGCCGGGACGAGGTCAACCGGAGCGGCCGCTCCGGCGCGATGAGCAGCTCAGCAGCAAGGGTTGCAGGTAGCCCAGCAGTCAGCCCGGCAGGTAGCACAACCGGCCCCTACGAACTCCCGGAGCGCGCGCCAAACACTGGCCATTAGCGCCGTGCAATGACACCCAGCTGACGTCCGGCGTCGCCGCACCTATGCGAGAAGAAACGATCGTTGTGACAGCGCGTGCAGAATGCACTGATGCTGATCTGGACCACGCCCGCCGCACGGGCATGGGCGGCAATGAGGGCCCGCAGATCGATCGGGGTAGGTCGCGGGACGGCCTTCCCGGTGAGCTGGGCGTACACGTCGGGCGCGACCTCGTAACAGCTACCGCAGATCGATGGGCCGCAGTGCAGCAACAAGTCTTGCGCCTGAAGTCCCGACGCCACCAGCTGCTCAATGGCAAGGCGGGTGACATTGGCCAGCGTTCCCTTCCAGCCGGAGTGCACCACCGCGACCGCACCGCCGGGATGCGCCATGAAGACCGGGACACAGTCGGCGACTGTCACGGCGAGGGCGGTACCGGACCGGAGCGCGACGTGCCCGTCGGCGGCCGGGGATCGTAGCCAACCGCGCCACTCCCCCTCGTGCGTCAGGATCGTATCGCCATGCACCTGATGCGACGTGGCAAGTCGCTCGGCGTGCGGAGCGAGTTCGTCGACCAGCGATTTCCAGCGGCCGAAGACCTCACCTGCCGGTTCCGTTCCGTGCAGCGCGAAGCTGCCGCGGTGCCTCGTGGTAGTAAACGCCAGCACACCGACCGCGTCGAAGCCGGGAACCAGTTCCCGATCGTCGTGCGCGTCGCCCACGGCGACGCGACCGATGTGGCCGATGTGACCGATCACCGTCACGTGCGCGCGGGAACACGGGTGATGCGCGCGCCTAACGCATTCAGGCGCTCGTCGATACGCTCGTATCCACGCTCGATCTGCGATGCGTTGTTGATGGTGCTCGTTCCCTGCGCGCACATCGCGGCCAGCAGCATCGCCATGCCGGCGCGAATGTCGGGGGATTCCACCCGTGCGGCGCGCAACTGACACGGACCGGAGACGAGCGCCCGATGCGGGTCGCACAAGACGATGCGCGCTCCCATGCCGATCAGCTTGTCGACGAAGAACATGCGCGACTCGAACATCTTCTCGAACATCAGCACGAGTCCCTCGCATTGGGTCGCCGTGACGATGGCGATGGACATCACGTCGGCGGGAAAGGCGGGCCACGGCTGGTCCTCGATCTTCGGGACGTGTCCGCCGAGGTCGGACCGAATCACGCGCGACTGCTCCGCGGGGATAATCAGGTCGTCGCCCTCCACTTCGCATCGAATGCCCAGTCGCTCGAATCCCATGCGGATCGACCGCAGGTGTTCGACTCCCGCGCGCACGATGCGCAAGGTGGAGCGCGTCACTGCCGCGAGTCCGATGAACGACCCCACTTCGATATGATCCGGTCCGATGCGATGGCGCGCCGCGCCGAGGACCGAAGGGCCGTGCACGGTCATCGTGTTGGTGCCGATCCCCTCGATGCGTGCGCCCATCGCCACCAGGAAGTTCGCGAGATCCTGCACATGCGGCTCGGAGGCCGCGTTGCGCAGCACGGTCGTGCCGATCGCGGCGGTGGCCGCCATCAGCGCATTCTCCGTTGCGGTGACGCTTGGTTCGTCGAGGAAGACGTCGGCGCCGCGCAACTGCGTCGCGTGGAACTCGTAGCGATCGGTCGCCGAGACGGTGGCGCCCATCTGTTCGAAGGCGAGGAAATGCGTGTCGACGCGCCGGCGACCGATGACGTCCCCGCCCGGCGGTGGCAGGACGACGTGTCCGCAACGTGCCAGCAGCGGCCCTGCGAGCAGGATGGACGCCCGGATGTTGGCGCACAGGTCTGGATCAAGCTCGTCCGTGCGAATTTCGCGCGCATGAATCACGAGCGTATTGCGCTCCCTCCACTCTGCCTCCGCACCGACGGCCTTCAGCAGCTGCACCAGCGTCTCGGTATCCCGGATCCGCGGCACGTTTTCGAGCGTTACCTCGTGCTCGGTCAGGAGGGCAGCCGCAATGATCGGCAGGGCGGCATTCTTGTTGCCCGAGGGTTCGATGCTACCGGACAGGCGATGACCGCCTTCCACGATATACTGCACTGAGGGCATTCGCGTCGTCGTTAGAGTCGTCGTATAATGCCCGGATCAAGCCCGCATCTTCAAGCGGTCGCTTGACTTCGCTTTTTGCGTCGTGGTACGATGCGGGGGCGCGCGGTGCGCCCTTCCTTCCCTCTGGTGGTGCCCATGTCCGTGCTGGCGCCCTCTCTTTTCGAATTCATGCAAGCGGTCTCCGATTCGCTGGGACCGCGTTTGGTGGTCGAGCGTTCCTGGCTCGACACGCTCGCCAACGTCGCACAGAGTCTCGTGTCGCTCCTCATCATGATCATGCTCGTGATGGGCGTCGTGCTGCTGTACGCGCTGCGCAAGAGCATCAACGAGTTGACGAATCTGGTCCGCGCGGCCAACACGCCACTGCAGCAGGTGATCAGCGATGCCCGAGGAGTCACGAGTGAAGTCCGGACCATCGCCGAGCGTCTCAAGACTCCGATCGCCGTCGCGGGCGAGACGCTGGAAGACGCAAGTGAGCGCGTGCAGGAGGTCATGGACATCGTGGAGGGACGTCTCGCGCGCTTCGACACGCTAGTCGGAATCGCGCAGGAGGAAGCAGAAGGAGCCGTCATCGGCGCTGCAGCATTGCTGCGTGGGCTACGCGCGGGGAGCGCGGTCGTTCGCAAGTCGCTGGGGCTCGCGCGCGGCTCAGGGCGCAAGCGACGGCGGGCGCGTGAGCGGGTAGCGCGCGAGCGAGCGCCGCGCGAGCGAGCGCGTCGCGACAAGCGAGATGCGGGCGACGAATCCGGGCGACGGGATGCGGTTGACGCGGGCGTCGGCGCCGAGGCGCCGAGCATCCGCTCGCGCGCAGCGACGCATCCGTAGGGTCGGCGGCGAAGTGCGCGGCGTTCCGATCGTCGCCATGCTGTTCGTCGCGCTGTCCCTGGTGGTGATCCTTCCCACCGACGCGTGGGCGTGGACACCCGGGACACACGTCTTCCTTGGCGAAGCGATCCTTCGGGCCTCGTCGCTCCTTCCCGCTGCGACCGCCGAGCTGCTGCGCGCCTTTCCGTACGACTTCCTGTACGGATCGATCGCGGCCGACACGAGCATCGCGAAGAAATATGCGGCCGCCGGACGCCACTGCCATTCGTGGGTTGTCGGCCTCGAGATCCTCGATCGTGCCCGCGACGAGCCGCTCCGCGCCTTCGCGTTCGGCTACCTGGCGCACCTCGCGGCGGACGTGGTCGCGCACAACTACTTCGTTCCGCGACAGCTCGCCATCACGTCCACGACGGTGGCACTCGGCCATAGCTACTGGGAAAACCGATTCGAGACGCACCTCGGCGAGCGTCCCGCCCACCGGGCGCGCGAGATGATCCTGCTCGACCATACGCGCAGCGACGGACATCTCGACCGCATCCTGAGCCCGACAATCTTCAGCACGCCGACGAATCGCCGGATCTTTCGGGGGATGGTCCGCGTGACGGACATGGAATCCTGGCAGCGCATCTTCCAGATCGCATCCGAGCGCTCGCGGTGGGACCTCCCGCATCACGAGGTGGGAGAGTATCTAGCCCGTTCATTTGACTACGTCGTCGACCTGCTCAACCGCATGGATGCGGCGGAACCCTTCGCGTTCGATCCGGCCGGTGACCTGCGCTTGCGCCTGGCGAAAGGCGTGCGGCGCGACGCGCTGCGGGTGGGTGGGGAAGAACGACTGCGTGAGGAGGCCGACCGCCACTTCGGGATGCCGCCGTCCTCGCTTGCGCACGCAGCCCGCCTATCGGCGCCGCTCTTTCCCGAGCTGGCGCTCCCGCCGGGTGCAACCTCCGCCGTCCCGGTTGCATCGGAACGTTCGGACCCTAGGGATCCTGCTGCGCCGCCAGCCGCTCCGCCAGCCGCTCCGCCAGCAGCTGGCTGACGCGGCGGGGATCGGCGCGACCACCCGAGCGCTTCATGACCGCGCCGACAAGCACGCCGAGGAGTTTCTTTTCTCCCTCCTCGAGACGACGCGTCTCCTCAGGATGCGCGTTCCATACCTCGTCAATCCACGCCTCCAACGCCTGATCGTCGCGCACCTGGATGAGCCCCTCGCGCTCGGCGATGGCGGCCGGCGCGCCTCCTCCCTCCGTCATGCGGACGAAGATGCGCTTGGCCGCGCTATTGGAGACGGTGCCATCGCTTACGAGACCAAGCAGCGCGGCGAGTTCAACGGAGGGGACGCCGACGTGCGCGACGTCAACGCCCGCAGTGTTCAGGTAGGCCAGCAGCTCTCCCATCACCCAGTTGGCGGCCAGCTTGCCGTCGCCGTGCGCGGACGCCACTTCCTCGAAGTAGTCGGCGAGCGCCCTCGACGCGGTCAGGACTCCGGCCTCGTAAGCCGACACTCCAAAGTTTGCCTGCAGGCGCGCTCGTCGCGCCGCCGGGAGCTCTGGAAGGGCCGCGCGTTGCGCCTCGATATAGGCCGACGAGAGCACCAGCGGCGGCAGGTCGGGGTCCGGGAAGTAGCGATAGTCGTGGCTCCCCTCCTTGCTCCTGGCGGGGCGCACCTCCTGCCGATCGGCGTCCCAGAGGAGCGTCTGCTGCACGATCACCTCGCCCGCATCAAGCAGCCCGCACTGGCGCTCGAATTCGACCGCGATCGCGCGCTCGACGCCGGAGAACGAATTCATGTTCTTGATTTCGGTCTTGGTCCCGAGCGTGGGGGAACCGAGGGGACGCACGCTGACGTTGGCATCGACGCGCAGGCTGCCTTCTTCCATGTTCGCGTCCGACACTCCCGCGTATTCGAGGATCTCCTTGAGTCGCACGCAGTATTCGCGCGCCTCGGCGGCGGTGCGCAGGTCGGGCTCGCTGACGATCTCCACCAAGGGGGTGCCGGCACGATTCAGGTCAATGGCCGATCGCGCGGGAAAACGGTCGTGCACCGACTTCCCGGCGTCTTCCTCCATGTGCGCCCGAGTCACGCCGATGACGTGCGCTGTCCCGTCTGCCCGCTCGCCGATCACTAGGCGCCCACCGGTCGCGATCGGCTGGTCGAACTGCGAGATCTGGTAGCCCTTCGGCAGGTCCGGGTAGAAGTAGTGCTTCCGGGCGAAGACCGAGGTGTGGTGCACCGTGCAGTCGAGGGCGAGCGCCGCCGTCACCGCCAGCTGCACCGCGTGGGCGTTGAGCACGGGCAGCGCGCCCGGGAGGGCGAGGCAGACGGGACAGGTGTTGGCGTTGGGCGGCGCCCCGAATCCGGTGGGACACGAGCAGAAGATCTTGGTGCGCGTCTTGAGTTGCACGTGCACTTCCAGGCCGACCACCAGTTCGAGGGCGGTCTCGCGGGTGCGCGCAGTCATGGTGTTCCGCCAGCGCCTAACGCGCGCTCGATGGCGTAGGCCACACCGAGCATCGTGTGCTCGCCGAAGTGGGGCGCGATCACCTGTGCCCCGATCGGGAGGCCGTCGACTATGCCCACCGGGAGCGACATCGCCGGCACGCCGGCCAGGTTCGCCGTTACGGTGAAGATGTCGCTCAGGTACATCTCATATGGATCGCTCACCGCGCCCAGCGTGAAGGCCGGCGTCGGCGTTGTGGGGGTGAGCAGCGCATGCACCCCCGACGCGAAGACCGTGGCGAAGTCGCCGGCGATGAGGCGACGCACTTCCATCGCCTTGCGGTAGTACGCGTCGTAGTAGCCGGCCGAGAGGACGTAAGTGCCGAGCAGGATACGTCGCATGACCTCGGCACCAAAGCCACGCGAGCGCGTGGCCTCGTACATGCCACGGAGTCCGTCTCCTTCCCCACGGCGACCATACCGCACGCCATCGAAGCGGGCGAGGTTGGACGACGCTTCGGCGGGTGCGACGATGTAATACGCGGGGATGGCCAGCGCCGTGTGCGGCAGGGACACGTCGCGCACCTCCGCCCCCGCCTCGCGCAGCGCATCCAGCGCCGCCTCACAGGCGTCGCGAATGCGCGGGTCGAGCGACTCCGGGTAGTACTCGCTCGGTCGGCCGATCACCACACCCGACATTGGTGACGCGGCTGCCGAACGGTAGTCCGGTACCGGGACGTCCACGCTGGTGGCGTCGCGCGGATCATAGCCGGCGATGACCTGCAGGCCGAGGGCGGCATCGTCCACAGTGCGGCCCAGCACGCCGACGTGGTCGAGCGAGGACGCATACGCAATCAGGCCGTAGCGGCTCACCCGTCCGTAGGTCGGCTTGATCCCGGTCACACCGCAGAAGGCCGCCGGCTGGCGCACCGAGCCGCCGGTCTCGGAACCCAGGGCGAGCGGGACGATGCCGGCGGCGACGGCCGCGGCCGAACCGCCCGACGAGCCGCCGGGGACGCGCGTCGGCGCGAGCGGGTTGCGCGTGGGACCGTAGGCGGAGTACTCGGTGGACGACCCCATGGCGAATTCGTCCATGTTGGTCTTTCCGACAATAATCGCCCCCGCCTCGCGCAGTCGACGCACCGCGGTCGCCTCGAACGGCGATACGTATCCCTCAAGCAGGCGCGATCCGCAGGTGGTCGGCAGGTGCAAGGTGGCAAGGTTGTCTTTGAGGGCGACCGGCACGCCCGCGAGGACGCCTTGCTTCCGCTCGGGCGCTTCCCCCCGGTCGACGCGCTCCGCTTCGGCGCGGGACCACGTTCGATCGACGCCGAGGAAGATGTTCAGCCCTTCGCGACCGGCGCGGGCCGCATCGGCGATGGCGAACGCGTCATCGACGTTGGCGCCTGCTGACCGTTCGCCCTGCCCGACCTGTCGACTCGCCAACGCGGCCGTCAGCTGCATCGGTGCGTCGCGCACGCGTCCTCCGCCGCATTCTCGTGCGTCGCCAGGCGAGGGACGAGAAAGAAGCCGGCGCGCATCTCCGGCGCGAAGGTCTCGCGCGGGCGAGCGAGCCGGAGCTGCGGATCCGCATCACCGCGGAGCGGCATCCCGTCGCCTTCTCCACGCGCGTGCAGATCGATCGCCGAGGTATCGGCGGCCGACAGCACGTCCATGTGCGAGAGAATGCCGTTCAACTCCGTCGCCAGGAGTCGCACCCGCTCCGGCTCGAGCCCCACGCGCGCGAGTGCCGCCACGTGCCGTACGTCGTCCTCGGAGACGGCCACTACTCCACTCCTCGCTCGAGACCCGCGTATGCCACCACGAGCCGCTTGCGGCCGATGGCGTCGTCGTCGAAGTCGATGGTGACCTTCGCATCGCGACCCACGCCCGACAGTTCGGCGATTACGCCTTCGCCGAACTTGGCGTGGCGGACTCGCACCCCCGGCACGAAGATCGGCGTATCCTGCGACTCGTCTTCCACCGGGATGCTCGTGGGGGTGGACCGGAGCACCGGCGTCCCGGGGCGACGTTCCGACGGCGTCGGACGATCGCCAAACCACTCGCTGCGCCCGCTCGGCGCCCCGAACCGCGAGGCCGTGTCGCCGAAACGCGCCCCGCCGAACGTTCCGTCGACATCGCCGAAGCGTCCGCTTCCCCGCAAGCGCACCGTCGCCCGTGCTTTCACGAGCGCAGGGGGAAGGTCACGGACGAAGCTCGACGACATCGCATTCAGCATCTCCCCGTTCCGACGTCGGCTGCGCGCATGCGTCAGGAAGAGCGTTTCCTCGGCGCGGGTGATGCCGACGTAGAACAAGCGGCGCTCCTCCTCGAGCAGCTCCGGCGCTTCGCGCGAACGGGCGAGCGGGAAGAGCCCTTCCTCCAGCCCGGTGATGAAGACGACCGGAAACTCAAGCCCCTTGGCATTGTGCAACGTCATCAGCACGATGGCGTCGGCCGTCGGATCGAGCGCATCGACGCCCGCCACGAGCGTCGCGCGCTGCAGGAAATGATCGAGGGGGGTGAGCCCGACCTCGCCGCCATCGTCGATGACCGTCTCGGCGGCGCTGGTGATCAATTCCCGCACGTTCTCCATCCGCTCCGGCGCGTCCGGCCCCTCTGCCTTCAGGTAGTCGCCATAGCGGATCGCCTCCACGAGCTCACGCAACACCTCGTCGACCGACGATTCGCGCGCCAGCTCGCGCAGGCGGAGGATCAAGGCGGCGAAGTCGCTGAGTGCGTGGCGCGCCGTCGGCCGCATCGTCGCCGACAGCTGCGGATCGGTTGCCGCGGAGAGCAGCGAGACCCTGGCCGCATATGCGCCATCGGCGAGCGTCTCCACCGACGTGTCACCGACCCCTCGACGCGGCACCGCGACCGCCCGACGAAACGCCTCGTCGTCGTTCGGATTGGCCACGAGCTTGAGGTACGACATCAGGTCTCGGATTTCCTTGCGGTCGTAGAAGCGCACCGAGCCGATGAGGCGATACGGGATGCCGTGTCGACGCAGCGACTCTTCCATCGCACGGCTCTGCGCATTCGTGCGGTAGAGCACCGCGAAGTCGCGCAGTGCCCGGCCGCGCGCGCTGAAGCGTCGCCCCTGAATTTCCTCGACCACGAAGTCGGCTTCGTCGCGCTCGTCGAGCGTCGCCACCACCGAGACCGGGTCGCCCGCGGCACGCGTGCTGCGCAGTGTCTTGCCACGCCGCTCCGTGTTCATCGAAATGGCGGCATTCGCCAGTTCGAGAATCTGCGGCGTCGAGCGATAGTTGTCCTCGAGCCGGACGACGTGGGCCGCCGGAAAGTCCTTCTCGAAGTCAAGGATGTTGCGAATGTCGGCACCGCGCCAGCCGTAGATCGACTGATCATCGTCGCCGACGACCGCCACGTTGCCGTGTCCGCCACCCAGGAGCACCACGAAGCGATACTGCGCCCGGTTGGTGTCCTGGTACTCGTCGACCAGGACATAGCGAAAGCGCGCGTGAAACTGCTGCAGAATGTGCGGGTGTTGCTCGAGCAGCTGCACGGGAAGGGTGAGCAGGTCGTCAAAGCTGACGGCGTTGGCCTGCCGCAGTGCCGGCTCGAGTGCGGTGTAGACTTCCGCGACCGCCTTGGTGTGCGGATCAAGCGCGAGGCGCGCGTATTCCTCAGGCGAGACGAGCGCGTTCTTGGCATCGGAGATCGACGCGAGGATCGCCTGCGGAGAGCGTTCCTTCACGTTCATCTTCAGGCGTTCCATCACCCGCTTCACCAGCGAGACGGTATCATCCTGGTCGTAGATCGTGAATGACGGCGTGCGTCCCACGAGATGCGCATGCGCGCGCACCACTCGCGCGCCAATGGCGTGGAAGGTGCCCACCCACATCCCGGACGGTTCATGCCCGAGCAGACGCGCAATACGATCGCGCATCTCGCCTGCCGCCTTGTTGGTGAAGGTGACCGACAGGATGTGGCGCGGGTCGACGCCATACTGCTCAATCAGGTGCGCGATGCGCGTGGTCAGCACCCGGGTCTTGCCGGATCCTGCACCGGCGAGGACGAGGAGCGGTCCTTCGACGGTCAGTACCGCTTCGCGTTGGGCCGGATTGAGTCCGGCGATCATTTTTTCGGTGGGAGCAAGCGACGACGTCATGCCGGCAAGTTAATCTGGAAGACCGCCCCCCGTTCGGTCGGGAGCAGAACCAACGTCCCGCCGTGCGATTCTTCCACGATGCGCCGGGTAAGGGCGAGCCCCAGCCCCCAGCCGTGCTGTTTGGTCGAAAAGCCGGGCTCGAAGATTCTCTTGCGGATGTCGCGCGCAACACCGGGCCCATCGTCGGCGACCATCAACTGGATCTTCTCCGGCGTGCGCTTGACGCCGATGCGCACGCGTCCACCATTGCCGGCCAGCGCATCGATCGAGTTCTTGATCAGTGCCTCGAGCACCCACTCGATGAGGACAGGGTCCCCCTGTGCGATGAGCGGACCTTCGTGGATGTACAACTCGATGGTGACGGCATGGGCCAGCGATGGGACCCGGGCCCGGAAATAGTCGGCCACCCGCTGCACGATCAGCCCGACGTCGACCGCCTCGCGATTCGGCGGGCGTCCGATCCGTTCGAATCGGTGCGCCACGCGCTCGAGCCGTTCGAGGTCGCCCTGCATGTGATCGAGGGCGCGCTCGGTAAGCGCGTCGTTCTCGCGCTCGCGTAGCAATTCGATCCACCCGCTGAGACTGGAGAGCGGCGTCCCCAGCTGATGGGCCGACTCGCGCGCCATCCCCGCCCACACGCGCTCCCGGTCCGCGTGGGCCCGGGTGCGGAAGATGTACAGTGCCGCCAGCAGCGCGAGGCCCAGCGTTCCGGCCTGGACCAGTGGCACAATGCGCAACTCTTTTACGAGCGGTGTGTGCCCGAAGTGCACCGTCCCGACGTTCGGCTCGCGCACCGGTTCATTTTCGTCGTCGAGTCGCGCAATCCACTCCGTCAGGCGCGGATCATCGGGACGAAAGACCGAGTCCGGACTGATGAAGGGAAGGTTGGCGGCGGCTGTGGGACGTCCCGATGGATCGGTGACGATCACCGGCACGCCGGAGCGCCGGATGTGGTCCGAGAGTTCGAAGAGCGCACCGACCGGATTGCTCCCCGTGTCGGTGAGCGCGCGATAGACCTGCGCGTACATGCGTCCCTCGCGCGCCGCCTCGGCACGCAAGCGGGCTACCACGCGCTGGGTGAAGAGCACGAAGGAGCCGAGTAGCAGCGCCACCACCACGCCGAGTACGATGGTGGCGCGTCGCGGCATGCCTAACGCATCACGTCGGTCCCGATATAGGCGCGCAGCGCCTCGGGGACGGCGATGCTCCCATCGGGCCGCTGGTAGTGCTCGAGCAGGCAGGCGATGATCCGCGGAAAGGCGAGCCCCGATCCGTTCAGCGTGTGAATGAACCGCGGCTTTTCACCGGGTGCCGGCCGATATCGGATGTTGGCGCGTCGCGCCTGATAGTCGGTGAAGGTCGAGCACGAGGAGACCTCGAGCCACTTCCCCACCCCGGGTGCCCAGACCTCAAGGTCCCACGTCTTGGCACTGCTCTGACCGGTGTCGCCGGCCGCGAGGAGCACGCGACGATAGGGGAGCCCGAGTCGCTCGAGCAACGTCTCGGCGTGACGGGTGAGTGCTTCGTGTTCGTCGGGCGACTGCTCTGGAGTCGTGTAACGCACGATCTCGACCTTGTCGAACTGATGTAGCCGCAACAATCCCCGCGTGTCCTTCCCCGCCGCTCCCGCTTCGCGCCGGAAGCAGGGCGTATACGCGACGAAACCGCGCGGCAGGTCGGCCGCGTCGAGCATCTCGTCGCGATAGAGATTCGTGACCGGGACCTCTGCGGTCGGAATCAGGAAGAGGTCGTCGCCGGCGATCGCGTAGAGGTCGTCCTCGAACTTCGGCAACTGACCCGTGCCGGTCATCGACGCCCGATTCACCAGCGCGGGCATCCAGACTTCCTCGTACCCATGCTCGGTGGTGTGCACGTCGATGAAGAAGTTCATCAGCGCGCGCGTCAGCCGCGCGCCCCCGCCACGGAGCACGACGAATCCCGAGCCCGCGACCTTCGCGCCGCGCGCGAGGTCCAGGATACCCAGCGCTTCCGCAAGCTCCCAGTGCGGCTTGAGTTCGTCGGCCACGCGCGGCTCGCCCCACTGCTTCTCGACCCGGTTCTGCGATTCGTCTCCCGCAGGCACGTCCTCGAGCGGGAGGTTCGGGAGTTCGAGGAGAATTTGGTGCAGTTCGCGCTCCGCCGTCGTCAGCTCGCCTTCGAGCCGCGAGATTTCCTCGCCTAACGAACGGCCGGTCGCAATGAGGGCGTCCGCGTCTTCCCTCGCCCTCTTGCGGCGCGCGACCTCTTGCGAGTTGGTGTTGCGCAACGCCTTGCGCTCTTCGACCGCCTGGATCATCGCCCGACGTTCGACATCCAGCGCGACGCCGCGATCGATGACGGGTGCGAGCGACTCCAGCTTGCCGCGACGCCCCATCGCGCTCCGCAGCAGGTCGACCTGATCGCGGAGAACCCGGAAGTCGTGCATGGGCTAACTCTTGGGGACGCCGGGCTGGAGCGAACGGAATCCGCAGTTCGGATCTCGGATGACCCGGAAGTAGATCTGCCGTCGGGCCGGCACGATGCTGTCGATGACCAGCTTGGCGTAGATCTGCTGCACCAGCGAATACTGGCAGGCGTCGCTCACGAGCTCCATCACGACCGCCTCGCCCGGCGCCACCACAAAGGTCGAGTCATAGGCGTAGCCGCCGGTGGGCGCCTTAGTGAGGCTCTCGAACGATCCCTTGATCAGCTGCAGCCCGACACGCTGGGTCGCGGTGGGGACTCCGCCGACCTGCCGCGTGGTGCTGATGCGGCGCGCGGGAATCAGCTGGACGCTACCGTTTCCCGGCAGGTCGAAAGCGACGTCGAAGGCAATGCCGGGATCGACGCGCACCACGAATCCGTTGCCCGCGCTGTACGCGGCGGGAAAGCTGATCGGGGTGGAGGTCATCCCGTACGCCGAGAGCGTGTCATAGCGGACCGCGAGCGACGCACGCAGCCCCAGTGAATCGCTGCACGCCGCAACGCCGACGACGCCGACAAGCACCACCGCGAGATGGAGCAAAGGTTTCCGTATCATTCGATTCGACAACGAGTTCGTGTGCATGTTCCTCCGGCGCGTAGACTACCCGTTGCGCCGCCCGACTTCAAGCGACGCTGCTTGACTTCATTCCCCCTCCCGTTATGCTTGCGACGACCCTCCTAGGAGCGTGGATGCCTACGATTCGCGAGCTTGTCGGGACCCTCGCCCGGCGCGAGGGCGTCGAAGCGGTGATCCTGTTGGGGCGCGATGGCTTGGTTATCGATAGCCACACGACCCCTGCGCTGGACGCCGAACACCTGGCGGCGCATGTCCCCTCACTGGTGACGGCCGCCGATGAACTGGCACAGCATGCCTCGCGCGGGGCCTTGGTCACCTCGGTGCTCGAGTACGAACGAGGCTTTGCGGTCGTCTGTGCGCTGTCGTCCGACGCCGTCCTGCTGGTGCTGCTACACCCCTCGGCCAACGTCGGATCGCTCCTCTTCGAATTGCGCCGACACCGCGGTAACATCGCGTCGCTCGTGTAGCCGTGGAACCATCGCGGCACGTGCTGGTGGCCGATGATGAACCACACATCGGCCGAATCATCAAGATGAAGCTCGAGCAGGGGCCGTTCAGGGTGACCCTTGCCTTCGACGGACGCGAAGCCATCGATGTCCTCGACCGGGAGGACGACATCGTGCTGGTCCTCCTCGACGTCATGATGCCGCACATGTCCGGATTCGACGTCTTGCAGCATATGCGAGCGAGCGAGCGCTGGCGCGAGACGCCCTGCATCGTCCTCACGGCCGCCGGACAGGAAGCGCAGCATCAGCGCGCCGTGGCGCTCGGGGCCACCGAGTTCATGACCAAGCCCTTCAGTCCGAAGAAGCTCTACCTACGCACCGCCGAACTCGCTGGCGTAGCCATCGCCCCCGCGAACGAGGACGACGCGTGAGCGCGTGGGTCGTGATTTTGGCGGGTGGGGTCGGCTCTCGTTTCTGGCCGCTCAGCACCCCCTCGCGGCCGAAGCAATTGCTTCCGCTCATCGATGCGCAGCCGCTCCTCCGGAATACGGTCGAGCGCCTCCTTCCGCTGGCCGATCCGGCGCACGTCCTGATCCTGACGAATGCCTCACTCGTCGAACCGATCCAGCTCGCCATCCCCGAGATTCCCACCGAAAACCTGATCGCCGAGCCGAAGCCGGCCGGGACTGCCGCCGCCCTCGCCTGGGCGGCGACGGAGATTGCGCGGCGCGAGGGAGACGAAGCGATCATGATCTCGGTGCACGCCGACTGGGCGATCGGAAACCCTGCGGCCTTTCGTGACGCGTTACTGCGCGCCGCGCAGCTGGCTGAGCGCGAGCAGTCGCTGGTGACCGTAGGAGTCGTGCCTTCTCGCCCGGACCCGGGGTTCGGCTATATCCGCCCCGGCGGAGCGCTCCCCTCAGGGGGGATGCGAGTCGCCGAATTCGTAGAGAAGCCGAATCGTGCGCGGGCCGCCGAGATGGTGAGCGACGGCTACCTCTGGAACTCCGGGATCTTCGTCTGGCGCGTCGGTGATTTTCTGCAGGAGGTCCGGCAGCACACGCCCGAAGTAGCTCCGGCGCTCGACGCTGCGAAGGGCGACATCGAGCGCTTTTTCGCGAGGGTGCAGTCCATATCGGTCGATGTAGGAGTGATGGAGCGAAGCGCGCGGGTGGTGGTCATTCCGGGCGACTTCGGGTGGGACGATGTCGGGACGTGGGCCGCGCTCGCTCGGGTGCGCGAACGGGACGACGAGGGGAACGCAGCCAACGGCCCGGTGCACCTGCTTGATGCGAGCGACAACGTGGTGCAGGCCGAGGGCAACGCGGTCGTACTGTACGGGGTCTCGAATCTGGTCGTCGTCGTACGGGACGGCCTGACGCTCGTGACGACGACCGAGAAGGCGGCCGACTTGAAGACATTGCTCGATGCGCTGCCCCCCGAGGTGCGCGACCAGCCGTGAGCCAGTTCTTTCTGTACGACGATGCGAGCGCGCGTCGCTTCGAACCGTTTGCCTTGTCGCGGCCGGTCGGTGAACTTCGCGCGGGCGCTCTGCTCATCCGCGAACGATGGGAACGCGTACTCGGGCTGCCATGCGGAGGATTCATCGGCGCGCCCCACCTGGCCGACTTCGAGGAGTTCGATGCGCCGTCGGCGTTCGCGGACGTCGCCATGCCCGCCGGGGCGATCGTAGTGAATGCCCGCGCGCTCCCCGCGCTTGCGACGTTGGGTGCCGCCGATCTCGTCGACATCGGCGGACGGGTGGCCGCCGTGCGACTGGCGACCGAGACGCCGACAGCCCCGTTCCTCGACGGAACGGCGGCGCTGGAAGATCTGTCATCCAACGGTTGGGAGCGGGCGGGACGCGACGGACACTGGCTCGACGCGCCGTGGGACCTGGTGCGCCACCTCGGGGAGATGCTTGCGGCGGACCTCGCCACGCTCGGCGTCGAGCGCACCTGCCAGTCGACCGCCGGCTGCACCGTGCTCGGCGATCACCCGATTTGGATCGAGGAAGGGGCGTACGTCGAACCGCACGTCGTGCTTGACGCGACGGCCGGTTCGATCCTGATCTCCCGCGATGCGAGCGTCGCCGCCTTCACGCGACTCGTCGGACCGCTCTACCTCGCGCCGGGCGCGCACGTGCTCGGCGGCAAAGTGAGCGGCTGCGCGATCGGCGAGCAGTCACGCGTGCACGGCGAAGTGAGCACGACGATCTTCATCGGCTTCGCCAACAAGGGGCACGACGGCTTCGTCGGACACTCGGTGCTGGGTCGATGGGTGAACCTCGGCGCCTCCACCGTGACAAGCAACCTGAAGAACACGTACGGTGCCGTGCAGCTGTGGACCCCCGATGGAGTCAGCACCACGGGGCTGCAGTTCCTCGGGACGATGTTCGGCGATCATGCCAAGACGGCCATCGGCACGCGCCTCACGACCGGGAGCGTCATCGGCACCGGCGCGAACGTCGTCGGCGCGGGCATGTCGCCGAAGGTGATTGCGCCGTTTGTTTGGGGTGAGGGCGACGCGCTGTACGACCCGACGCGATTCGCCGCCGTCGTCGAGCGCGTGATGGCGCGGCGTGGCGTCACGTTAGGCGATGCGGGACGCCGTCATCTCGCGCGCGTCTTCGCCGCGCGATGGACGCCCGGCGGGTGAACGTCACGATTCTGGGGAGCGGGAGCCGCGGCAACGCGTTGGTGCTCGAGGTCGAGGGATCGCGACTGCTCGTGGACGCCGGCTTCAATGCGAAGACGTTAGCCGCGCGCATGCGACTTGCCGACATCGCACCGGAATCGATCAGTGCCGTGGTGCTGACCCACGAGCACAGCGACCACGTCGCCGGCGTGTGCACGGCGGCCCGCAAGTGGGGCTGGACCGTGTACGGAACACCCGGGACCATCGCCGCGACGCCCGGGCTCTCGGCGCTTCATCCTGTCGCGATCGATCCGCGCGACCCTATCGTGCTCGATCGGATGGAAGTGCGATGTGTGCGCACGCCGCACGACGCGCGGGAGCCGGTGGCACTGGTCGTCCACGCGACGGCCACCGGCACGAGAGTCGGGATCGCGTACGACCTCGGGCATGCACCGGTCGGTGTGGAATCGGCGATGCGGAATCTCGATGCGCTCATCCTCGAATCGAACCATGACGACGAGATGCTGCGCGCTGGTCCGTATCCGATGATGGTGCAGAATCGCATCGCGGGTGCGAATGGGCATCTCAGCAACCGCGCCGCGTCGGACCTCGGCCGAAAGCTCGCCCATCGCGGCCTGCGCTACCTCGTGCTTGCGCACATGTCTGCGCACAACAATTCCGCAGCAGTCGCTCGTCAGACGATGGATGCCGCGCTGCGTGGCACCACGTTTCGCGGGGCGCTGAGCGTGGCACGGCAGGACGCTCTCACTTGCTTCTCGGTCGAGCGGGCGCGACGCGTCGAGCAACTGGCGCTCTTCTAGCCGG
>JBDTUA010000041.1:0-22006 GCA_040007995.1 Gemmatimonadota bacterium
GTGAAGACCGGAATGGCGCCGGCGTTCAGGTTGCCCGCCGACTTGGTGCGGTAGGTGACGAGGGTCTGCGAACCATAGGCCGCCGTGTTCACCTGCCCCCAGTCCTTGTTCAGGAAATTGGCGAGGTTGAAGATGTCGACCTGGAACGAGACATTCTGCATGCCCACGGTCTTCAGCGACTGGCGGAGCGACAGGTTGATGGTGTTCGACCACGGCGCGTTGCACTCATTGCGTGGAGCGAAGGTGCCGCGGTTGTTGTCGAGGCAGCTGAGTCCCTTGATGAACGACTCGAACGCCGCTGCCTGCTCCGCCGCCGTGACCACCGTGCTGGTGCCGGCGCGGGTGAAGTTCTGGAACTGGATCTCGTTCGGGTCGGTGGCGCTCTTCGGAATGTAGATCGGGTCGTTGCTCGAGAAGCCGTCGCCGTTCACGTCGCCGCTGACGGTGTAGGTGAACGCGGAGCCCGTCTCACCGACGTAGGTAAACGTCACGTCGGTCTTGGTCTTGAAGGCGTACGAGAACTGGCCGACGATGCGATGCGGCTGGCGGAAGATCGAGTAGCCGAGTTCGGCCTCGTCCTGGCGGGTAGCAACCGGACGACCGAACTGATACTGCGAGTTCGCCGTGCTCGAGGTGAGCGACTGTACGTCGCGCGCGTCAGAGTACGTATAGAAGAGCGACGCCTCGTAGTTGTTGCTCCACTTCCGGGCGAGGCCGGCGGTGAGCGAGTAGGAGTAATCCTTGGACTGATTGCTCACGTCCAGCACCGCGGTGCGTCCGGTGACCTTGAGCACGGGGGCGTTGGGATTGGCACCGTACATGACGCGCCCCTTGAAGTCGGTCCCCTGCGGTCCCGCGAGCGCGATGTTCTGGTAGAAGAGGTTGTTGACCCCCTTCGTGTACATCCCCTCGAGTGTCGCGACAAAGCGCCCGGGCAGCTGCCGGTCGTAGCCGAGCGTGGCGCGCATGTTCTGCGGGAACTTGAGATCCTTGTTGAGCAGGTTGATCTCGGAACCGGCGGAAGCCGTGGTGCCGTTTGCGCACGCTTGCGGCGGCGTCGTGACGTTCGCCGACGTGAAGCGAGGGGCAGCCGCGTTGAGGCAGGTCAACTGGGCGACGCCGGAAAGGCCGGAGTTCTGGAACGAGTTGCCGAGCCAGACATACGCCGGGCGCCCGGTGAAGAGTCCGAGGCCACCGCGCAACTGGTTCAGCTGGTCGCCCGTCACGTCCCAGTTGAAGCCCAGTCGCGGCGACCACTGCAGGTTTCCACTCGGAACCTCTGACGTGTGCCGTGCGAAGCCGCACGTCGCCGACGGCTGGTTCGTTCCGGCACACACAGGATTGGCGATCAGCGGATTCTCAGGCGGCCTATCGCTGAAGTACGGCGCATCGACCCGCAGGCCGAGTGTCACGTTCAATGTCGGCGAGGCGGTCCACTCGTCCTGTGCGTAGAGCGCGTGCTGGCTCGCGTTGAAGCGAACCGCGCCGTCACCCGACACTGGGACGCCGACGGCGTACGAGCGCGGGTTCCCCGCCTCGAGCGAATCGATCGTACCGAAGATCCAGCGGCCAAAGCCCTGCTGCTGGAACAGGTTGCGGACCTTGTAGAACTGGTTCTGCGTCCCGATCGTCAACCGATGCGAAGCGCCGAGCGGGATCGACAGGTTGTCGCTCAGCTCGAGGACGTCCTGATCGAGTTCGTTCGCATGCGACGAGCGCTCACCGCCACCGACCAGCAGCGAGACCGGCGTGTTCACCTCGACCTGCGCGAAGGAGACGTTCGGCTTGCGACGATCGCGAATCGAGTTGACGCTGACGAGCACCTCGTTGAACATCCCGTTCGAGAAATTCGTGCGCAGCTGGGCCGCAGTCGAGTTGGAGTTCGACTTGAAGGCGTAGCCGTTGTTGTCGAGGTTGAACGTCGACGTCGTACGGCTGAAGATGTTGTCCTCGGCGTGTGCGAAGTTGTGGCGCAGTACGAGCGAGGTGTTGCTCGACAGGTTGAAGTCGAGACGGGCGAAGAGGTTGGTGAGCGGATTGTCGTTCGTCACCGCGGCCCCCGATCCCCCGGGGATTCCGAACGACTCGAGCGCCGTGTTGAAGCGGTCGATCAACGCCTGATTCACCCCGGAGTTGGTGCTCCCGATGAACGGACCACCGGCCGGCGCGGAGCGCTGCTGGAACTCGGGGTTCACGAAGAACAGGACCTTGTTCTTCACCACCGGGCCGCCAAGCGCGAAGCCGTACTGGGTCTGCTTGAAATCGTTGAGGTACGGCTGGCTGCGCGTGAAGTCCTGGTTGCGCCCCACGCCGTAGATGGTGCCGTGGAACTCATTCGTCCCGCTCTTGGTCACCGCGTTGATGAGGGCGCCGGCGAAGTTCCCCTGGCGCACGTCGTACGGCGAGAGCAGCACCTGGTACTCCTTCACCGCCTCGATCGAAATCGACTTCCCGCCCGCCTGACCGCCGGGCTGCCCGGTCGAGCCGAGCCCGAAGAGATCGGAGGAGACCGCGCCGTCGATCTGGATGCTGTTGAAGCGGTTGTTCGTGCCGCCGCCGGATAGGCCGGGGCCGGAGTTTGAGACCTGCGGCGTGAGGGCGACGAAGTCGGTGAAGTTGCGGTTGAGCGACGGCAGGCGGCGAAGCGCCGAGTCGCTGACCGTCGTGGTGGCGCCGTTGCGGGTCGGTGAGATGAGCGCGTTGGTTTCGGAGACGACGGTGACCGCTTCGAGCTGTGTCGCCTGGCGCGCCAGTTTGATGTCCGCGCGCGTCACCTGACCTAACGAGACGACGATGCGATCGACGGTGACCGGGCCGAAGCCGATGCGGCGCGCCGTCACCGAATAGTTGGTCCCGACTTCCAGCCCCTGGACGACGTACCGTCCGTTGCTGGCGGAGAGGGTGCCACGGGTGAGTCCCGTTTCCTTGTTCAGGAGCTGGATCTGGGCGGCCTCGACGGGCTGTCCTTGATCATCTGTCACGAAGCCGGCGATCGAGCCGGTCGTGGTTTGGGCCGCCAGCTGCCCCGGAGCCGCGACGAGCGCGGCGGCGAGGGCCAGCCCTGCGGCGGCCAGCAGACGAGTCATACGCATGATGGACGTAGTGGAAGGTGAAGCAACACGACCGACAGTCCGTCGATCGACGGCGACGAAACGCAGGCGGAACTGCTCGCCGAACCACGTCGGCATGCCCTGCGGTGTCCCCGAACGCGAGCAAGCTAGACCGCTCGCCGCGCTCGACGCACGGGGGAAATGTAAACGGTCAGTCACGCCCTTCTCCCCAACTCGGGCAGAATCACCGGCACCGTGCATTCCGTGTGATTCTGCCGGCTTCATGAAGCGGCGCGGACTCCCCAACCGAGCGCGCGGCGGCCGGCCGGCGCCCGCGACCTGCACCCGCGACCGGCGCCCGCGACCGGCGCCCGCTACCGGCGCCCGCTACCGGCGCGGGACGAAGATTCGATACACAGGAATCCCCGCCAAGAGGACCGCGAAGATCCCCGCCGTCCACAGCCGGCTTGACTCGTCGGCGAGGGCATTGCCCAGCAGAATCACCACCGACAAGAGAAAAATCGCCGGGACAACGGGGTAACCCGGAGTCTTGAATTTCGGGATGTAGCCCGGGCGCGCCCGCAGACGGTACACCACCGCGACGCCCAGCGCATAAAACGGGAGCATGGCGATGACGAAGGTGTCGGCGAGCTTTTCAAAGGTCAGGAAGAGGACGTACACCAGCCCGAGCGTGGCGACCAGCGAGATCGCGATGTACGGCGTCTTGAACTTCGGGTGAACCGCGGCGACCGGTTTGAAGAGCATCCCGTCATCAGCCATCGCGAAGAGCACGCGCGGGGAGGTGAGCAGGACGGCGCTCAGCGTCCCGAAGGTCGACAGCATGACGGTGACCGACACGAAGATCACCCCGGGGCGTCCGAGCACGACCTCCGCCACGTCGGCCGCCACCAGGCGCGAGACGCGGATCTTCTCAACGGGGAGCACCGCCAGGTACGCCAGATTCGCGAGGCAGTAGATCGTGATCACGGCCAGCGTCCCGCCGATCAGCGCCCGCGGCAGGTTCCGTTGCGGGTCGATCACTTCACCGGCGACGTAGCTGAGGTCCCCCCACCCGTCATAGGCCCAGAGCACCGACACCAGCGCCAATCCGGCACTCCCCCACACGAAGCTCCCCTCCGGAACGAGCGGGGTGAAGTTCCCGCCGGTCTTGGGGAGGCCCAGGCTGAGCGCGGCGACAATGATGAAGGCGAGTCCGCCGAACTTGGCGACGGTTGTGACGTTGGTGACAGTCGTCCCCCACCGGACTCCGATGATATTGAAGACCGCAGTGAGAGCGATCGCCCCCGCCGCGACATAGCGCGCGTACTGGTCGTACGGCGCTACGCCGGGGTCGAAGCCGATCACACGCATGAAGTATTCGGCAAAGGTGATCGCGATCGCGCCTAACGCGGCGGCGCGCACGATCGTGAGCTGTCCCCACCCGAAGAGGAAGGCGTATATCCGTCCCCATCCCTCGCGAAGAAAGGCGTAAAATCCGCCCGTACTCGGGATGTAGCTCGCGACCTCCGACAGCGACAACGCGCCGCAGAGGGCGAAGACTCCCCCCACGGCCCAGATGGTCAGCAGTGGTAGGGGGCCGGGAATCTTGTCGGCGATCCCCGCGGGCGATCGGAAGATGCCGGAGCCGATCGTCGACCCGATGCAGACGGCGACGGCGCTCCACAGACCAATGCGCCGCGGGAGGGACCCCGACGTGGACTCGGGGGACGGGACGGGCGAGGAGGGGGGTATCGACATGGTCGGCAATGCTACCCCCCGTGCGATGGTTAGGGGAGTAGGAATCGCCAAGCGGGTCGATCGTGGAACGCTGCTGGGACGGTGCTGGGACGCTGCTGGGACGCCACAACACATCGCAGGCCATGCCGTCGAGGCGACCGTCCCGCGTCAATCCAGTTGAATCGCGGTACCCCCCCGTACACCTTTCGCCGCGGGGCGCCGCCCCCGCTCCCTCAGCCTGTCGCGCGTGCTTCCTGCCTCCATTTCCGAGTTCCTGTTCTGGTTCGCCACCGCGATCTGCGCCGTGGCGCAAGTCGCCGTCATTCGGGCAGCACTGGCCGGACGTACCCCCGGAGCCTCGCCGACCCCGCTAGCGCGTGCGCGCGAATTCTTCTGGGTCATCCTCCCGGCTGGGCTGCTCGCCCTCCTGCTGATCTGGACGTGGCGCTCGCTCCCGGGACGCCCCCTCGACCGCCGGGCGCAGGCCCCCGTCGCTGTCGGAGCTAACGTCCGAACACACCTGGTGCAGTCATGAAGGGCATACGTCGGTTGGCCTGGCTTTCGCTCGTGCTGGGCTTCGGACACATCGTCTTCGGGGCGATCGTCCGCATTACGGGGTCCGGCCTGGGCTGTGGCGATCACTGGCCCACCTGTCACGGCTACTGGTTCCCGCCGCTCTCACGAATCGACCTCATCATCGAGGTGTCGCATCGCTACTTCGCCGCGACGCTTTCCGCGGCGATCGTGGCGCTGCTGCTCGTCACGTGGCTGCGCCGATCGGTCGCCGGCGTTTCGGGTCCCAATGGCGTCCTGCGCCCGGTGGAGCTGAGCGCCGGGCTGGTGATCGCGGCTGCGCTGTTCGGTGGAGTGGTCGTGAAGCTGGAGTTGGAAAACAAACTGGTGATCGTGACGCACCTGTCGATCGCGATGGCGCTGCTGGGGAGTCTGCTGGTGGCGATCGTTCGGGCGGGGGGCCCCCCCCGAATCCCAGCATACGCCCGCACCGCCGATCCCTCTGCATCATTCGATCGCACCCCCGATCATTCCGCCGCCACCTGGTTCGCCAGCAACAGGACGGCTCGCAGCGCCCGGGTCGCGGCTGCACTCGCCTTCACGGCGCTCGTCCTCGGCGCACTCACGGCGCATCTTCCGGGGGCCAACTTGGCCTGCCAAGGCTTCCCCCTCTGCCGAGGGGGGATACTCCCGACCCACCCCGCCCAGCACGTGCAGTTTGTGCACCGGCTCGTCGCTTTCTCCCTCTTCTTCCACCTCGCGGGGATGGCATTGTTCACCGCGCGGCGAGGCGAACGGCGCATGAGTCGCTTCGCCCAGTCGGCCGTCGCGATCTGCCTCCTGCAGATCCTCGTCGCCGCCGTAATGGTCGAGTTGCAGCTGCCGCCGGTCTGGCGCTCGATGCATGAGGCGGTCGGCACGCTGCTCTGGATCGTGATCTTCCTGTTCGCCCTTGTGGCACGGCGACTCGCCCCGGGAACCAGCGGTGCGGGCGTCCTGGCCTCGCGACCCCGCGTGCCCTCGCTCGGCGCGGAATCGCGCGCGTGAGCGCTCCAGTGGAAGGGGCGAGCCTGACCGCCGAACGCCCGGTGAGCGCAGTACGCGACTTCGTCTCCCTCACGAAGCCGCGCATCATCTCGCTCCTGCTGGTCACGACCATCGCCCCGATGTACGTGGCTGGCTCCCCGTCCTGGCTCGACGTCCTGATCGTTTCGATCGGCGGCTACATGATGGCCGGCGGCGCCAACGCGGTGAACATGTATATGGACCGCGACATCGACCACGTCATGACGCGCACCCGGCTCCGACCCATCCCGAGCGGTCGCATGCTGCCGATCGTCGTCCTCGCCTTCGGCGTTGCACTCGCCGTCTTCGCGACGTGGCTGCTCGGTCGCTTTTTCAACGTCCTCACCGCCGCCCTCGCCCTCGGTGGCTTCTACTTCTACGTCTTCATCTACACCCGGTGGCTCAAGCGCACGTCTCCGCAGAACATCGTCATCGGTGGTGCCGCGGGAGCATTTCCACCGCTCGTCGGGTGGGCTGCCGTGACCGGCCGGATCGACCTGCTGGCGCTGTATCTCTTTCTCGTCGTTTTTTACTGGACCCCGCCGCACTTCTGGGCGCTTGCCCTACTCAAGCAGCGCGACTACGGCAAGGCGGGGGTTCCGATGGCTCCTCTGCTGTGGGGAGAGCGCGAGACGATGAACCAGATGCTCTGGTACACGCTCATCCTGATCCCCCTGACGATCCTTCCAGTGGCCTTCGGCGCCTTCGGTGGGGTCTATCTCGCGTCCGCCCTCGTGCTCGGCGGTCTGTTGCTGCACGGCGTCCTGCGCATCCGGCGCGAGGCGGTGTGGACCAAGGCGGCCTGGTGGACGTACAAGTATTCGCTCCTCTACCTCGCCTTGCTCTTCGTGGCGATGGTCGTTGACCGCCAGCTGCTGTCCTGATCCGCCATGAGCCTTCCCGAAGACGTTCCGGTCGCAATCGACAATTTTCTGACCGTACGGCTAGCGGGTAATTCCGGCGACGGGGAGCGTTTCCTCCTCATCGGTCGACCGTACGACGGGCTGGTCCACGTTCGGGAGTGGACCCCGCGAACGTTCAACACTGCGGGCGAGGATTTCGACGTCGACGCGCTGGAGTTGATGACTGAGATCGAAGCGACTTACGCCGCCGGTCGCCCCGTTGCGCCGGAGATGTATGAAATCCGCCTCTGGTTGGGCGCCTGACCAACGCAGACTTGCCCGACATGTAAGCTGACCGGTCTATCGGCCAGCGTTAGAAGCGCCCGCACCCACAGGACCCCGGCCCACATCCCGGTCCCGCTTCAGGTAGCGCGCTCCCCGCACCCGCCTTGCTCAGGAGCCCGAGCCGCCGGAGATCACTCGGCGCACCGGTCGTCCGGAATCCGGATGCGACTGCAGCGGCGGATCGTTGAAGCCCTGGCGCGCTTCGAACTGCTGCGTCGCATCGTCGGAGTCCGAAGGGATCGTCTCGTAGAGAAAGGTCGGCATTGGCGGATCCGGGATTGGTGAAGTGCGATTTGCCTATCACAGATAGGATTCTAGTGGAAGGCGTGCTGCGAAGTGTTTCAGCGTTTCGGGTCGACTGGGCCATCGGTCAGTTCAATGGAAATCGATCAGTAGCGGTCGACTGACCGATAAGCCAGCGATGCACGCCGATTCCCACCAACAGTATCAGCGTCCCCATCAGGGAAGTCCTGGGGGCAGCGACGTAGGCGCTTAAGACGCCGAATCCCGCCGCCAAGACGAAGAAAGCCGGCACCACAGGATAGCCCCAAGCGCGATAGGGGCGAGGCGCGTTAGGCATGCTGCGACGGAGCGCAAAGACCGCGGCGGCGCCCAGGCCGAAGAAAATCCAATCGGCGAAGACCACACCGCTCAGCAAGGAGCCGATCCCGCCTCGCGTGACCAGCAACAGCACCAGCGCCCATCCACCGTAGAGGACAATGGCGATGTGCGGGGTCTGGAAGCGTGGATGCACACGCCCGACTGCGGCAAAGAAGACACCGTCACGCGCCAGGGCGAATGGGACGCGCGAGTTCGTCAGGATCGCGACGTTCACGAAGCCGAGCATCGAGATCATCGCCGCAACCGAGATGAAGGTCGCGCCCGCGCTCCCTATCATGTGAGAGGCGGCGTCGGCGGCAACGGCTTGGCTTGCGGCCAGTCCATCGCGCCCGAGAGCCCTCAGGTACACGGCGTTCGCACCGAGGTAGATCGCGATCACGATGAGGATGCCGATCAGGAGGGCGCGCGGAATCGTGCGTTCTGGATCGCGGATCTCCCCGGCGAGCATGTTCATCTGCTGCCAACCGCCAATGGTAAACAGGACGGCGACGAAGGCGGCAGCGAAGCCGCTGATCAGCGAATCACGCGGTGGCGGCGCGGTCGGCACCGGAATCGGGGCTCCCATCGCAGTCCAGAGGAATAGTCCTCCGACAATGAGAGCGGCGAGGGCGGCGATCTTCGCCCCGGTGAGCACGTTCTGCAGCGCGGTGCCGGGGCGAATCCCGAGCACATTGGTGAGCGAGAGGACGATGATCGTGGCCGCTGCGACGCCAATCGGCCCTCCGACCGGCGCGAGATCGACGAAGCGGCCGAGGTAGCCGGCAAAGCCCATTGCGACCGCCGCGATCGCCCCCGAGGCAATGCTCAACAGGTTCATCCACCCGTACAGGAAGGCGGGGAGCGAGCCGAAGGCGTGCCGGATGTAGACGTACGGTCCTCCCGCGTCGGGGAGCATTGCGCCGAGTTCCGCGTAGGTCAGCGCGCCCGCGAGCGCGAGGAAGCCCCCAAGGATCCAGACGCCCAGGATCATCGTGCCGTTTGGCAGGGCGCGTGCAACCTCGGCGGGGGTGAAGAAGATCCCGCTCCCGATGATCCCACCGACGACGAGGAGCGCGGCCGAAAAAACGCCGAGCTCGCGCCGCAGTTCAGACAACGAGCAAATCCTGCTGGATCTCGACCGGGGTGATGATGACGACACCGTCGCCGACGTATGCGTTGACCTCGGTCCGCAGGCCGATGTCGCCGGCGATGTAGATCCCGGGCTCGATCGAGAAGCCGACGCCGGGGATGAGGAGGCGTTCGTCGCGCGTTTCGAGATTGTCGAGGTTCGGGCCCGAGCCGTGAATCTCGCGAGCGTCCATGGAGTGCCCGGTGCGATGGGTGAAATACTCGCCAAAGCCGGCGCGATCGATGACCGCGCGGGCGGCGTCGTCCACGTCGGCGCCGCGCACCTTCTCGCCAGCCGCAACGTGCGACGCGACGTACGCGATCGCCGCGTCGCGTGCATGGCGCACCGCATTCCACATCGTCACCGCCCGTTCGCTCGGGGCGCCAACGATCGCCATCCAGGTCTGGTCAGCGTACGGGTGTCCTGCCTCGCGCGCCCAGAGATCAATGAGGACCAGGTTGCCCACGGTGATGACCTGTGGCCGATCGCTCGACGGCGCGTAATGCGGATCGGCGGCGTTCGCGCCGACGGACACGTTCGGCGGAGAATACGTCACGAGCCCGGCGCGGGCGAACGCCTCCAGCATCCGGGCCTGCAGCGCGTGCTCGGTGATCGGCGTTCCGGCGCGCGCCAGGGACCCGGCATGCGCAAAGGCGTCGTGGGCGATACCGGCGATGTGTTCAGCGGCGCGGCGATGGGCGAGCAGGTCCTCGGCGCTCCAGGTGGCGTAAAACTGCGAAACCAGTTCGCCCGAGGTGACGACCGTCGCGCCCGTCGACCGGATCAACTCGAGGACGCCGGCCGGGATCCGGTCGAGATACGGGACCGCATCACCTGCCGAGTACTCCATGGCGATACGCTTCCCACCAACGAGCTCCTGCAGGAACGCCTCGAGGGCGCGCCACGAGGAGTAACGTTCGCGGCGCCAGGCGGAAGGCCAATCGCGCCAGGCCCCCTGCTCGATGTTGTGGGTGATCGCAACGGGAACGCCCGCTCGCGGAATCAACACGAAGATGCGGCGCGACAGGTGCAGCTCGCCGAATCCGAGGAAGTCGCGCGCGATCGGGTTGGTGCCGCGGAAGTCGTACAGCAGCCAGCCATCCAGACCCGCCTCGGCAATCGCTCGTTGGATGTCGGGGAGGGACTCGGGGGTCAGGCGGGGCATGACTACTCCTGCGTGGCGGAGGTGGGTTTCCATTCGGCGCGCCAGGCGCACGCGCCCTCACCGCGCGTGGCGCAGCGCACGTGCTCCACTGCGCCCACGCTGCTGACCAACAGCCGGAGCAGCTCCTTCAGGCTCGCCTCGTAATATGTGCATCCCACCGAGCGCGGCGCTGAGTCCTGCGTCACGGAACGGTCGACTTCCAGGTAGACGTGCGTCCCTACACGGGAAATGCGTCCGTTGAGGTACCGACGGGCGATCCGACGCGAGTGTCCGAGCGCGATCGGTCGCGCCACGAACGACGGCAGGAGGCGCATCATCCGTCGCGCCACGACACCGATCGTTCGATAGGACTCGTTCGCCAGGTGCCGACCGGCAAACCTGAAGACTGCCTCGGCATCGGGGCGACGCCCGAGCAGCCGCGCCAACCCCATCGCCTCGTCGACGGAGGCGCGCTGTCCACGCTTCACCGCGTCGTTGAAGCGGCGGATCTGCATGTAGACGGTCTCGCTCAGCCCCAGGCGCTTGTTGCGCAAGTCGCCGACGAGTTCGGCCTCGAAGTCCTCGACCGGGCTGTCGATGTTGCGGACGGCTTCGAGGAATGAGAGCGGGAGAAGAGCGTCGACCGTTTCTGCCATAGGGATCGACCGAAGCTAATGGCCGCTGTGACCCCGTTCAAGTAATTCTTGTGAGCGTCAGCACGACTTGCGCCGCTCGGGGGCGCACGCACATTGGAACGCGCCGCCATGACCCTGCCCACGCGTTTCCTCTTCGGTCTTGCGCTCGCGATCGCGTGGGCGCTGGCTGCTCGTCGGGCACGGGTGCTCTCGGCCTCAGGGGCGTGGAGCGCCGTAGCGGTCGGGACCGTGACATTCATGGCGGGATGGTCCTGGATGGCCGTCTTGCTGACCTTTTTTGTCTCCTCTTCCCTGCTCTCCCGGTGGCGGCGCCAGACCAAGGAGCGGGCGACGCTCGCCGTGGTGGAAAAGGGGGGGGAACGCGATGCGTGGCAGGTGCTCGCCAATGGCGGGATCTTCGCCCTGTGCGCGCTGGGAACCACACTGCTCCCCTGTTCCTCATGGGCGCTCGCGGGGTTGGGCGCGCTGGCGGGTGCCACAGCCGATACGTGGGCGACCGAAGTCGGGACGGCGATCGGAGGAATGCCTCGGGCGCTGCTGAGTGGACGTCCCGTGCCGGCTGGCACGTCGGGTGCGGTAACAGTCGCCGGGACTGCGGCCATGCTCGCGGGGGCACTCTTTCTCGGAACCACGGCCGTGTTCGCGGGCTTCGGAAAGGAGGTGCTGGTCCCGGTGGCGGTGGGCGGGGTAGCAGGAGCTGTGATCGATACGCTGCTCGGCGCCACGATGCAGGAGCGTCGGTGGTGTGCCCGGTGCGAGCAGGGGACGGAGCGCCTGGTGCATGACTGCGGCGCCGAGACAACGCACCGACGGGGGTGGGCGGGGCTCGACAACGACGTGGTCAACCTAACGAGTTGCGTGGCCGGCGCCGCCGTGGCGCTGCTGTGCGGGAGATAGACCTCATGCGCGGGCACATGCGAAGTCGTCACGTTGCACCCGCGGCACTTTTGGTGGCGATGCTGCTCACCGCGTGCGACGGCCCGGGGGTCGCGTCTCCGGGGGCCGTTCGCTTTGGACAGGTCGGGAGCAACGACCTCTCGCAGGCCATCGTCGGCACGTGGCGACGCTCGGTCTTCTTCCTCGACGACTTCGGCATCGCGCGTTCCAGCGAGACGTCGTGGCAGTTCGGGAGCGACGGCGCCGTTGTGCGGATCCTGCTTGCCCGCAACCTCACGTATGGCCTCGCCGACGTGCAGGTGATCACGGGGCGCTATCGCATCGAGAACACGCGACTGCTGGTCGACGTCCTCACGCCGTCGCCAACGCAGCTCTCGTACGAGGTACGTCGCAGCAGTAACCAACTCACGATTGCCGGCGAGCCGTACGTGCTCGCGGCGCCGTGATCCGTGAGCCGTGAGCGAGTGACGACGCTCGATGCCGAAGTCCTGGTGGTGGGGGGTGGCCCCGCCGGGGCGGCGAGTGCCTGGTTCCTCGCCCGCGCCGGGGTCGACGTGCTCCTGGTCGACCGGGCGCGCTTCCCTCGCGACAAGCCGTGCGCGGAGTATCTCAGTCCGCAGGCCTCGCGCATCCTCAGTGAGATGGGGGTGCTCAACGCGATCGAGGCGGCGGGGGCGGCGCAGCTGAGCGGGATGCGCGTACGCGCGCCAAACGGCCGGGTGATCCTCGGCGAGTTCGCCTCCGCGCACGGCTTCCGCGGCTTTCGCGATCACGGGCTCGCCCTTCCCCGTCGTAGGTTGGACGCGCTCCTGCTCGACGCCTCCCGCGACGCCGGCGTACGCGTACTCGAGGAAGCCACGGTGCGCGACGTCGTGACCGACGGGGCGCATCGCGTGGAGGGACTCGAGATCGAAAGCGCGTCCGGTCGGCGCACGCTTCGCGCGTCGCTGGTCGTCGGCGCGGACGGGCTGCGCTCCGTGGTGGCGCGCCGCCTCCGCCTCGCGCGCATCGGACGCTTCCCGCGACGGGTCGCCGTCGTGGCGCACTACGGGGGGGTGGAGGGGATGGGAGCGTATGGCGAGATGCACGTGGACGCTGCCGGCTACGTCGGTCTCGCCGACGTTGGTCATGGCCAGACGAATGTCGCCGTCGTCGTCCCCGCGGGCGCGTCACGCACCATGGGTGGAGATCCGTCCGCTTTCGTGGATCGATGGATCGCTGAGCGTCCGCATCTCGCCCGCCGCTTCGGAGGCGCGCGGCGCGTGACAACTGCGCGGGCGACGGGACCGTTCAATTCGCACGCGCGCCGAGCGTGGGTGCCGGGGTGCGCCCTCGTGGGCGATGCGGCCGACTTCTTCGACCCGTTCACGGGCGAAGGGATCTACGCGGCGCTGCGGGGAGGCGAACTCCTCACCGGCTACGCCTTTGAAGCCGTGCGCGCCACGACCGGGCGGCGACACGACATTGCCCTCGCCGCCTACGATCGCGCGCGGCGCGACGCTTTTCGTGGCAAGCGCCTGGTGGAGCGGCTGGTCGGGACTGCGGTCGCTTTCCCGAGCCTTTTCAATCGCGTCGCGAACGTCCTGTCCGAGCGGCGCGACATGGCCGACCTGCTCGTGGGAGTGACCGGAGACTTCGTACCCGCGCGCGAAGTCTTCCGCGCCGGCTTCCTCGCGCGACTCCTCGTCGCCCTCGCCCGGCCTGGCACGTCGACGGTACCGGGGCACGGCGACCCAGTACCGGAGGCATCCGGCTTCCGTGCCTGACGCCTAACGACTCCCTACTCACCTCCCGGCATGCCCCTCGATTCCGACCTCTTTCGCAGCGTCCTCGGCCGTTTCGCCAGCGGCGTCACCGTCGTCACGACGCGCGACGCCCAGGGGCGCGACCACGGGATGACGGTGTCCGCCTTCTCGTCCCTCTCCCTCTTCCCTCCCCAGATCCTCGTCTGTATCGACCGACAGGCGTCGGTGCACGCTGTGCTCATGGGCGCCGAGTGGATCGTCGTCAACATCCTCAACTCAACGCAGGAACCGCTGTCGCGCCGCTTCTCGCATCTGGAGGCGCAATCGCGATTTGAGGGAATCGGCTTCTCGCGTGCGCCGCACGGTGCCCCGATCCTCGACGATGTCCTTGCCCATCTCGAGTGCCGCATCGTGCAGCGGCTCGACAGCGGGGACCACACCATCATGATGGCCGAGGTCGAGGCAGCGGATGCGCGCGACGTGCGGCCACTGCTGTACTATCGCGGAGGATACGCGCAGTTGGAGCGCTGAATGGACGCCTTCCTCGTCCCTCGACGTCGCGATACGGCGGAGATCCTCGACGGCGCCGACGTACCGGACGCGCTGCGCGAACGGTCGCACCGCGACATATGCGTCGCCAACGCACTCTTCGGCGGGACGCGTGCCCTGCTCACCGCACTCGGCGAGTGCAGCGCCGACCTCCCGTCGCCGGCGACCTTTCTCGACATCGGAACCGGGACCGGCGAGGCGACCGAGCGCGCCGTGCGCTTCTGCGCCACGCGAGGCGTCCGGCTGCAATCGATCGCGCTCGACGTCGACCCGGGACTCGCCGGGCGCGCACGCCGCCACGCGCACCACGCCATCTGTGCCTCGGCGATGGCGCTGCCGCTGGCGAGCCGCAGCATCGACGTGGTCGCCTGCCACCAGGTCGCGCATCACTTCAAGGGGGAGGCGCTCTCCACCCTGCTGCGAGAAATGCAGCGCGTCGCGCGTCACCGCGTGATCGTCAGCGACCTCCGTCGCAGCTGGTTCGCCGCAGCCGGTCTGTGGGCAGCGTCCTTTCCGCTTCTCTTTCATCCCGTCAGCCGGCACGACGGAGTGCTCTCGGTGTTGCGCGGATTCACTTCGGCTGAACTGCAGACGCTGGTGTATGACAGCTGCGGGGTAGAGGCCGCGGTGCGCCGCCGCGCCGGCTTCCGACTCACTGCCTCGTGGTCGCCGGCCGCCGAGCCCGCTCCCGTCCCTGCCTCCCTCCCGCATGCGTGATCCCTTCTCGTTAGGCCCCCTCCCGGTTGGTCGGGCGATGGAAACAGTGGATGAGCGCGTCGTCCGCGCCGGCGTCGCCGACATCTTCGCGCTCGCCCGGCAGGTCGAACACTGGCCCGCCTACCTGGGCCACTACCGCTTCGTACGTTTTCGCGAGCGGACGGCCGACGGTGGCGGGATCGTGGAGATGAGCGCTAACCGACCGTTCGGCCTCGTCAACTGGCCGACCTGGTGGCTCTCCGAGATGAGCGTCGATGCAAACGCCCCCAACGTGCGCTTCCGTCACATCGGCGGCATGACCACGCGCATGGACGTCGAGTGGTCGTTTCACCCGTTGCCGAACGGTGAGGGGACGCTGGTGCGCCTCGTCCACGTGTGGGATGGACCGCACTGGCCACTGATCGGGGTAATTGCCGCGACCTCAGTGATCGGCCCCGTGTTCGTGCATGGCATCGCCTCTCGCACGCTCGAGGGTCTCTCGCGGGTCGCCGAACAGCACCATCCGGCCCCCGGCACCGGCAACACGTCCGGCGCTCCGTCGAGCGCTCGCACCCCTCCCTCCTCTTCATCTCCAACTGCATGAATTCGCGTCGCGTCGTCATCACCGGTATCGGGGCCATCACCCCAATCGGAATGCTGCGGGAGGGGCTGTGGGACGGATTGCGAGCCCGCCGCTCCGCCGTGCGCTCGCTCACCCGCTTTGACCCCTCGATCTTCCGCTCGCATAACGCCGCTGAGGTTTCTGACTTCGTGGCGTCCGACCATCTGGAGGCGCGGCGCGCGAAGCGACTCGATCGGTTCGGCCAGTTCTCGGTGATCGCGTCACGCATGGCCGTGGAGGATTCGGAGCTCGATCTGGCGCGCGAGGATCGCGAGCGCATCGGGGCGATGATGGGGACGGCGCTCGGCGGGATCGGGTATGCCGAGGAGCAGCTAGGCGTCTTCCTGCGCGAGGGGTTGCGCGCGGTCGACGCGACGCTGGCGCTCGCGGTATTCGGCGGGGCGTCCAGCTGCAACATCGCGATCGAGTTCGGGGTGCAGGGCCCGAACAGCACGAACGCGATGAGTTGCGCCTCGGGAACGATCGCCATCGGCGACGCCTTCCGGCAGATTCGCGACGGCTACGCCGACGTGATGATCGCCGGCGGCGCCGAAGCCCCGCTCGCACCGCTCTGCTTTGGCGCGTTTGCGTTGATCCGGGCCATGTCCACGCGGAACGACGATCCCGCGCGTGCCTCCCGGCCGTTCGACAAGGATCGGGATGGTTTCGTGATGGGCGAAGGGGCCTCGGTCCTGGTCCTCGAGGAGCACGATCGGGCGGTCGCCCGCGGTGCCCGGATCTACGCTGAGATCCTCGGCTTCGGGCAGACCAACGATGCGCATCACATGACAGCTCCACGCCCCGACGGTGCGCAGGCGGCGCGCGCCATGCGGCTCGCCCTCGCGGACGCGCACGTCTCGCCGGGGGAGATCGGATACGTGAACGCCCATGCGTCGTCGACCCCGCTCAATGACCCGACGGAGACGCTCGCGATCAAGCAGGTACTGGGCGAGCACGCCGCCCAGACGCCGGTGAGCGGGACGAAGGGCTACTACGGTCACGCGTTAGGCGCGTCGGGGGCGATCGAGGCCGCGATCTGCGCGATGGCGCTGCAGCGCGAATGGCTCCCGCCGACGGTGAACCTCGACGAGGCCGACAGCGCCTGCGACCTTCCACACGTCACCGGGGCGGGTGTCGAGCGCAGCGTGGAGCACCTGATCTCGAACTCGTTTGGATTCGGCGGGATCAATGCGGCGCTCGTCATGAGAAAGTACAGGTGAGAACGGTACCGTTGAGAGAATACGGGAAGACGAGATGTGTCAGTCGTTGGTGTGAGTTACGGCGGGCCGGCGCGGGAAGGGGACGGTAGTTTGACGCCAGAAGGTCGTGCCGCAGGCAGCGGATGACGTGGGAGGCGTCGATCGCACGGCGGACGGCGGCGGGACTCGAGCTCCTTCGACCGGCGAATCGACGATCGCCGGACGCACCATCACCGTGGAGGGGTCGGGTACAACGCGGCGTATCGGGCGATCGACTCCATGATCACCTGCATGGCCACCTCGCTCTTCTCCCAACCCACGATCTGCATCCGCTTCCCCTCCAGGTCCTTGTAGATCTGGAAGAAGTGCTCGATCTCGCGCAGGTAGTGCTGCGGCAGGTCGGCGATGTCGAACCACTCCTTGTGCAGCGGGTCCGCCGCCGGCACGGCGAGGATCTTGTCGTCAGGCTCACCGCGATCGAGCATCTTGAGCACGCCGATCGGCCGCGACTGGATCTGGCACCCCGGAAAGGTCGGCTCGTCGATCCGAACGATGATGTCGAGCGGGTCGTTGTCCTCATGCAATGTCCGCGGAATGAAGCCATAGTCCCCGGGATAGTGCACGGCGGAGTACAGCACCCGGTCCAGCTTGAACAGTCCCGAGTCCTTGTCTAACTCGTACTTGTTGCGGCTCCCTTTCGGGATCTCGATGACTGCGGTGACCTCGTCTGGCGGGTGCGGGCCAGGCTCGAGATCGCGCCAAGGATGAATCATGCTGGCAGGACTCGGTCGTTAGGGTGCTCGGACGCCATGCGGCGTCGACTCAAACATAACGCCGATTCGCGGCACGACGGCTGAGTCAGCGCGGCAGGCGCTCGGCGGCGGGCGTACGCTCGGCGCCGGACGTACGCTCGGCGAGCAGTTTCGACGTGAAACGCTGGCCCTCCGACACCCGTTCGACCTCAATCGCGATCGCCTCGATCGCCTGCTCCATCCGGCCGAGGCGGTCGTCCAGACGCTCCAGCCCGTCGCCGCCGAGCGCAGAATGATCGCGGCGTTGCCCAATGGCCCGCGCAATCGTGCGAATGACCGTCATGACGATCGCCCCACCCATGAGGATGGAAAGCATCGCCAGTGCGAATTCGCGTGAGTCCACGAGCACTCCTCCGTTGCAGTAAACATCTCCCCAGCTTCAACCTACGACCGTCCATGCGCCGAAGTGTCAACGCCGCACAAGAGGCGGCGCACAGGATGAGCGGACGACCAGGTGCGTCGGAAGCCGTTCGTGACGGCGCTCCGACACGGGCTCACCCTTGAGCGCCGCGATGAGTCGCGTGACGGCTCGTGCGCCCATCTCGAAGACGGGGACGTGAATCGACGAGAGCGGCGGCGACATGTAGTGTGCGAGCGGGATGTCGTCGAAGCCGACGACGGTGACGTCGTCGGGGACGCGCAGCCCGGCATCATGGACGGCGCACAATCCACCGATCGCCATGGAATCGTTGGCGCAGAAGATCGCAGTAGGCGGTTCCGGGAGTGCGAGCAACTCCTGCACGGCGCGATGGCCCGAGGCCTCGCTGAAGTCACCCTGCGCTTCGTATGCCTCGTCCGGTTCTACTCCCGCCTCGAGCAACGCATTGCGATAGCCCTGCAGTCGTTCGCCGGTGTCGAAGTGTCCCTTTTCGCCCATGACCATGGCGATGCGCCTGTGTCCCATCTCGAGCAGATGTCGGACCATCGCCTCGGCGCCGCCGGTATTATCGATCGCGATGACCTGGTATTCGTCGTCGCCTCCTTGACAGGAGAGCAGGATCACCGGAAGCGAAGGGGGGAGATTCTCGACGAGCGTTGCAGCGTCGAAGTGCGGCGACATCGCGATCAGTCCGTCGGTTCGTCCCCGCATCGCCCGCATCGCCGCCTCCATTTCCATGCGCCGATTGTGCGAACCGGAGAGCAGCAGATGGTAACCGTGCTGCTGCGCGGTCTGATCGATACCGCGGATCATCTCCGAGAAGAATCCCCCGTAGAGATCCGGAAGCAGGACGCCGATCGTGCTCGTCTTCGACGTGATCAGCGAGCGAGCGCCCCCGTGCGGGACGTAGTACAGCGCCGCTGCCGCCTCGTGGATGCGTTGGGAGGCCTCGGGACTAACCGGGCCGCTCTTGTTCATCACGCGCGATACGGTGGCGACGGAAACACCAGCGCGCCGTGCGACGTCCTTTATCGTGACCATCTGGTAGGGAAGTTGCCTCGAACCGTCTCGGCGTCATGCCGAGCGCGGCCGGAGTCAATGCATAAGAATGTGGTCCAATTCCAGTCTCAGGAGAAGCCGAGCCGCCAGAATATAAGAAGACGCGCCAACCCGAGGAGGAAGGCGCGTCGACCGAAGTCGCGGCTGATACGATGGTGCGCGCCACACGGCGCAGCGGGGCTCGCTTACGCGAATTCGAAGAGTCCCTCAAGCTTGGTCAGGGCGAGCAGCGAGCGGACGTTGTGCTGGGTGTTCAGCAGTCGCGTGGTCAGCCCGCGTTCTCTGGCTCGCTTCTGGACGAGTACCAGTATCCCAAGGCCGCTGGCGTCGACGTCGCGCGTTTCGGCCATGTCAATCGCCAGGAGTGGTGCGCCGTACTCCCCGGCGCGTTCGAGCGACTCGAGGGCAGCGCAACGGAAGTCGACGCGCGTCTCAGCGACCAGCCGTGAGGGCGCGAGGAGTAGGGATGCGTCGGCAACAGCAGTCATATCACGCTCACGCTGAGAGTATTCGTCGGTCGCACCTGAACGGTGAGTCGCCAGGTCGGACACCGGACGCTCAACAGACATGGCGAACACCGTGCCAGCGCGGCAGCGGACTCGACAACTCGTTGCCGGAGCGTGACTTGACCGTAGCAATGTTCGGGAGGCCCGCCGACCCTGGATCGGCAATTCGCCGCAGAGTGCCTACTATGCCGCACTCGCGGCTCGACCGGGATGCACGGTTGCACATCGCGGTGCAAGCTCGCAGAATCGCAATCCACCGCATTGCTCCCTCTCGCCCCCCTTCGACCTCCCTCTCGTCGTCATGTCCGATATCGACGTTCTTCTGCAGGAAAACCGCAGGTTCCCGCCAAGCGAGGCGTTTACGGCGGCGGCGGTCGCGGGCTCGCCCGAGATCTATGACCGAGCGAGTGCCGATTACGAGGAATTCTGGGCCGAGCAGGCCAGGACGCTCGACTGGTTCACGCCGTGGACGTCGGTCCTGCGCTGGGAGCCGCCACACGCGCGCTGGTTCGAAGGGGGGACGCTGAATGTGGCCTACAACTGTATCGACCGGCACATCGCGTCGGGGCTTCGCAACAAGGCCGCGATCATCTTCGAGGGCGAGCCCGGCGACCGTCGCACGCTCACGTACTGGGACCTGTACGTGGAGGTGCGGAAGTTCGCCAACGTCCTGAAGCAGCTCGGGGTCCGGCGTGGCGACCGTGTCGGGATCTACCTCCCGCTCATTCCCGAAGCTGCAATTGCGATGTTGGCGTGCGCGCGGATCGGGGCGATTCACTCGGTGGTATTCGGCGGCTTCTCGCCGGATTCACTGCGCGACCGGATGAACGATGCGCAGGCAAAGGTCGTCATCACGGCCGACGGCGGTTATCGCCGCGGGCAGATCGTCGCGCTGAAGCGCAACACCGACAAGGCACTTGAGGAGGCCCCTTCGGTGCAGCACGTGGTGGTCGTGCAGCGCCGCGCGAACGGCCCGATCGGCGAGGCATACGTCGAGATGCAGGAAGGACGCGACCACTGGTGGCACCGCCTCATGCAGAAAGCGTCCGTCGATTGTCCGCCAGAACCGATGGACGCCGAAGACGTCCTCTTCATCCTCTACACATCCGGAACTACGGGTAAGCCGAAAGGGATCGTGCACACCACCGGCGGCTACCTCACCGGGGTGGCATACTCCTCGAAATATGTGTTTGATCTCAAGGACGACGACGTTTTCTGGTGCACCGCCGACGTCGGGTGGGTGACCGGACATTCGTACCTGGTGTACGGTCCGCTGGCGAACGGCGCGACCTGCGTGATGTATGAGGGGGCGCCCGACTGGCCGGAGAAGGATCGCATGTGGGAAATGTGCGCGCGTCACGGGGTGACGATCTTCTACACGGCGCCGACCGCGATCCGGGCCTTCATGAAGTGGGGGGCCGAGTGGCCCGCACGCCACGACCTCTCTCGCTTGCGCTTGTTAGGCAGCGTGGGCGAACCGATCAATCCCGAGGCATGGATGTGGTACCACGAGCACATCGGTGCGAAGCGCTGCCCGATCGTGGATACCTGGTGGCAGACAGAGACGGGATCGATCGTCATCTCGCCACTCCCGGGAGTCACCGTCACGAAACCCGGATCGGCGACACGCCCGCTCCCCGGCTATTTCGCCGAACTGGTCGATGTGTCGGCCAAGCCGATCCGCGTCGGAGGTGGGTTGCTGACGCTCACGCGTCCCTGGCCGTCGATGCTTCGCACCATTTGGGGGGACGATCAGCGATACGTCGATACGTACTTCGCCAAGTGGCCGGGACGTCCCGACCTCTACTTCGCGGGTGACGGCGCCAAGCGTGACGAGGAGGGCTACTTCTGGATCCTCGGCCGGGTGGACGACGTGCTCAACGTCGCCGGCCATCGCATTGGCACAATGGAGGTCGAGAGCGCCCTCGTCGAGCACCCCTCGGTCGCGGAGGCCGCGGTGGTCGGCAAGGAGCACGAGATCAAGGGGCAGGCGATCGCCGCCTTCGTGACGCTGCGAACCGGCTTCCGCGCCAGTGGCGCCCTGCGCGACGAGCTGCGGGACTTCGTGGCCCAGAAGATCGGTGCGATCGCCCGTCCCGACGACATCCTCTTCAGCGCCGACCTCCCCAAGACGCGCTCGGGAAAGATCATGCGCCGCCTGCTGCGTGACATCGCCGAAGGGCGAACGCTAGGTGACACGACGACGCTGGCCGACCCGAGCGTGGTGGAGAGCCTGAAGGAGCAGTATGAGGCGAATGAGGGGTAGAGAGGCGGACGGGGGACGGGGGACGGGGGGAGCGCGAGGCGGGGGGGCGTCGTTAACGTTCTGACAGTTGCCTATCGCTGCGGCAGGAATCGCGCGGCAATGTCGCACCGTGCAGCCAACAACCCCCGTCTCCCGTCTCCCGTCCCCATGCCTTCCCTTCTCCGCCGGATCTTCCCCGAATCGCTCTTTCCTCGT
>JBDTUA010000042.1:0-21976 GCA_040007995.1 Gemmatimonadota bacterium
GACGTTGTACGCGGCCAACGTGAGCAAGGCAACGACAAGCCCGGGCGTCGAGTCGGGTCGAAGCATGCCGAACACTGGCCCGGACAGGTAGAGCACAAGCGCGATGCCGAGCACCGCGATCCAGCGCAGTCGCACGAGCCACCCGTAGACGGCGACGCTCGACTCTTCTTGCGCGTCCATCGTGGTGATGGCAGTGACCGGTTGCGCTGACACCATCAGCCCCCGATTCGCGACATCCGAATCTGGGTCACCTCCCCGTCGCGCCACGCATGTCCCTTGGGCTTGAGCGCCGCGGCCGTCAGGAAACCGGCCTCGATGCCCGCCTCGTCGCCCGCGCGGATGCAGTCGCCCAGCGAGACACTGGTGTCATGCGCGAGGCACGGCCGCAAGTCGCCCGTCGCTGTCAGGCGAAAGCGACTGCAGGTATCGCAGTAGCCGTCGGATATCGGCGTGATGAAGCCCACCACACCGGGGGCGCCGGGCACGCGCCAGTAGCGCGCCGGACCGTGACCGGGTATCCCGTCGAGCGGCAGCAGGCCGAACTCGCGCGTGAGTCGTTGTCGCACCTGCGTCAGGTCGACGTAGCGCCGCGCCAGCTCGGCCGAGGCGCCCTCTCCCACCGGCATCAGTTCGAGCAACCGGATCACGAGATCGTGCTGGCGCGTGAGATCGAGCCACGCATCCACTTCGTCGTCGTTGATTCCCTGCAGCACCAACACATTGATCTTGAGTGGTCGAAGTCCGGCTTCGGCCGCCATGCGCACGCCACGCCACACGTCGTCGACGGACCCGAGGCACGTGATCGCCCGAAAGCGATCCGCGTGGAGCGAGTCGATGCTCACGGTCAGGCGATCGAGGCCCGCATCCGCCAACGCATGCACGTGGCGATCGAGCAGCACACCGTTCGTGGTCATCGCCACTTCCTGCACCGGTGTCTCACGCTTGAGGCGCGCCACGAGTTCGGGAATCCCTCGTCGCACCAGCGGCTCGCCACCCGTGAGCCGCACGCAGTCGATGCCGAGCCGACAGGCAACGCGAACGACTCGCACGATGTCATCGAACGACAGCGTCACGCCCGCGCGCGCAAAGTCGCCGGACCCCTGCGGCAGGCAGTAGACGCAGCGCAGGTTGCAGCGATCGGTGACCGAAATACGCAGGCTCTTCACGAGCCGGCCGCAGGCGTCGACACAGGTACTCGCGCGCGCGCGGAGAGGGGCGGCTCGCGGTTTCATGCCACCGTCCTCCGCCCGGTCAGGGTGCGCGCGAGACTGCGCATCAGCCCGATGCTCGTCGCGAGCCACGCGGCAAGTGCCACGTAGACGAAGTAGTGAGGGATGACCTCGAGAAAGTCGAGCTCCATGGTGCGTGAGATGCTCAGCGTGCACGCCGTGTACATCCCGAGCGGAAACACGGCGCCCCAGTACAGTGGGTCGTAGGTCAGTGGCAATTGCTTGTAGACGTGCCGCCAGACCGCCAGGATGACGAGCATCGGCAGCCACCACGTGCCCGTGGCCCAGTAGAAGATCGTGAACCCCTTGATGAACGGGAGGATTGAGAGCAGGAACGGCGCATGCGGCGTGTTCGTGATCAGAGCCGTGCCTGCCAGCGCGGAGATCGCCATGGCCCCCATGTTGATCCAGTACGGCGGCGTGAGGTCGTCGGGCAGGAGCTTGAAGAACGTGTAGCGATAGAAGATGAGCGAAATCATCCAGATGTAGAGCATGCCCCCCCATAGCCACATCGACAGCGCGAAGAAGTTCGTGGCAAGCTTGTACGGCCCGAAATACGTGGAAAGCTCGGCGCTGAGGAGCGCCACCGACTGTGTCGAGACGACGGCCAGCAACCAGGCGCCGTTGATCCCGTCGGCGAGCGGCGGCTTGTCTTCCTTGATGGTGAGTGCGGTGAAGATGGTGAACGTGAGGCCGATCCACAGCAGCACTCCGAGCAACCAGAGCGCTGCGGCAACTCGGTGGTTCCCGTACATGAGGATGAGCTGCGCGCCGAGCACGCAGGTGGCGGCAACGATCGTGTAGTAGCCGCACCCCCTGGTGTGATCCAGCAAGTCCTCCCAGACGCGCCGCGGGAAGCGCACGAGGCGCGCGAGGTTGAGCGCCCACAGCAGGACATAGGCAAACACGTTGATGCTGCACAGCGCCACGCCCAGGCGTGTCATGCCCAGGGAGTAGGTTGCGATCGACACGATACCCGTGGCCATCACGAGCGCGAACGAGGCCGGCGGACAATCCCGAATGTCCTCCCGCACGCAGTCGTTGAGCCCGCGGATCGTCGGCCTCATGAGAGCCGGAGCGACTCGAAATCCTGCAGTAGTGCGGGCACCCGTACGTGCATCATCCGGCGGACCACCACATGCATCCAGACCAGACACGCGAGCGCCAACAGCGCCATCAGTATCCAGCAGCTGGTCCAGATGCCCGTCTCCGTGAGCAGGTAGCCGAACACGATCGGGTGGACAAAGCCGCCGAGGCCACCGAGAACGCCGACGACACCGCCGACGACTCCCACGCGCCCCGGGAAATAGGCCGGGATATGCTTGAAGACTGCGCCGCTCCCGAGTCCTAGCAGAACGCCCACCACGAGCACGAGTGTCGTGAAGATCCACCGATTCGCCTGGAAGTAGACGCGCGTGACGCCCTTCGCCAGGAGCTGTCCCTTGGCGACGCGTTCACCGACCGAGACGACTGGCGTCTGGTTGAACGACGCCTTCGGCATCAGGTGGAAGCCCTCGTCATCCACGTGAATCCCCAGACGAAACTGGGTCTGACCCACGCCGGGCGGTTGCACGGCGTAGCGATCCTTTCCGATGACGACTTCACGATCAGACACCGCCTTCACCATACCGGGCGCGTCGGCCATCACGCCCTGTCCCGGCGCCTGGATTTCCATGCGGGGCGGAATCAGGAGGAGCAGGAACACGAACGACAGGCCAAACGTCCAGTACAGGACGGTGCGGGCTCCTACGCGGTCGGCAGCCCAGCCACCGGCGGCGCGCACGAGGCCCGCGGGCAGACTGAACACCGCGGCCAAGAGGCCGGCGGACGTGAGCGACAGGGCATAGACGTTCACGTAGTACGGCACGAGCCACTGGGACAGGGCGACAAAGCCGCCGAACAGAAAGGCGTAGTAGAAGCCGAACCGCCACACGCGAACGGACTGCAACGGCGCGAGCTGCTCTCGCACCGTCAGCGTCGACGTATCCGGCTTTCGGTTGGTCGCGAACAGCAGGAATACGATGCCCGTGATCACCAGCGCTGCTGCGTACAGCTTGGGGAGCGTACGCCACCCCTCGAGGTGTGCCCCCTGGACGGTGAGGGCGTTCAGCAGGGTCGGTGCGAGCAGAGTGGTCAGGGCGGCGCCGGCTGTGCCTGCCCCGAAGATCCCGAGCGCGGTGCCCTGATTCTTCTTCGGATACCAGAGCGACGTGGAGGCCACGCCGATCGCGAAGCTGGCGCCGGTCAGGCCGAAGCCGAAGCTGCATATCGCGAAGGCGCCAAACCCGTCGGCGTACGAGAGCAGGAACATGGGCACGGCGCAGAGAAACAGGAGCGAGACGAACACGGGCTTGCCCCCGAGCCGGTCGGTGAGCATCCCTGCGGGAAACCGGAAGATGGCCCCGGTGAGGACCGGGATCCCCAGAAGCCATCCGATCTCGACCTGCCCCCACGGAAAGACGCCGCGGCTCGTCAGGAAAGTCACCAAGACGCCATTGAGCATCCACGCGGCGAAGCAGACGGTGAACGCGAGCGTATTGAGCAGCAAGGTCTTGTGTGACGCCGCAGTGATCGTGACTTCCATGTTCCGTCCTTTCGGGCGTCTAGGCCGATCGCGGGCCCGCCCGCCGCATGGCATCCAGTTCGGTCACCGCGATCAACCGGTTGGCAGCGGCAAACACGATGTTGTCTTCCCTGAACATGTGGAGGCGTAACAGCTCGACGAGGTTCGTCGCCTCCCTGAACGCGACGTTGACCACCAGGCGCGCAGACCGTTCATCGGGCAGGCACGTCCCGAGACGAAGCAGGTTCAGGACGACCGCTGCGAGCTGGATCGCCTTGAGATGTTCGTCCAGCATCACGTTCACCGACGTCGTGACGGTCTCGCCCCTGCTGTGCTCCCCATCGGCGATCAACCGTTCGTGAAGCAGTGGGAAGAGCAGCGTCTCCTCTTCGCGGCTGTGATGCACGAACTCCTGGTCGAACACCTGCAGGAAGTGCATCAGCGCGTGATCTGCCTGAGTGGAAAAACCGTCGGCCGCCACCGATTGGATCACCGCTTCGACCGCATCCAGCGCGGTCGTCAGGCGCACATGATCCGTCGTGAGCTCCTGCAGAAACGGATGCATGTCCGACGGTGCGAGCCCTTCCAGGCCGGGGGGTGCAAAGGCGTCGGGAGGATCCATCGGTGAGATTCCCAGCTCCCCGACTCCTCGTTCCGGCTGCCTGAGGACCGGGTCGATGATCTTGAGTTCGCGCACGTCGCTTCTCCGGTGACGTCAGTTGTTCTTGGGACGAGTCTTGGTCCACGGTGTTCTCGGGTCGCGAATCGTCTTGCGATCCCAGTTCCACATGACCACCTGGTACGGTCGCGCCATGTAGTGGAGCGGCGCGACCATCACGTGAACGAGGCGGGTGAAGGGAAAGATGCCGACCAGCAGCCACGCGCCAATGACGTGGAACTTGATCGGGAGCGGCATGGCGCTGACCGCTACGATGTTCGGGTCGCCGGCAAAGAGCGACATGAGGTATGGCGAGAGATCTGACGCGAACCACGAAGATCCCCAGCGATAGCCCAATGCGATCCACAGGCCGAGCACCACCTGGGTGAGGACCAGCAGCTCAAGGGTCAGGTCCATGCGCGTCGTGACCATCCGCACCCGCACGTTTGTAAGCCGCCGGTAGAGCAGAGCGATCAGGCCCACCAGGATGCTCAGGCCGAAACTGAACGCGGTGACCTGCAGGACGATGAGGCGCAGCGGATCGCCGTTCCATGCCAGGATCGCCCGCGGGATGAGGAAGGCCGTGAGGTGTCCGAAGAACACCACTAGGAGGCCCACGTGAAACGGCACGCTGCCCCAGAAGAGTGATCGGCCCTCCAGGAACTGCGACGAGAGCGACGACACCTTGAAGCCCCTGGATCGATAGCGCTGAATCGTGCCCACCAGGCATAGGAGCATCGCGGCGTACGGCAGCCCCACGAAAAGAAGGCTATTCGGCAGGTTCATCGCAGACCTCTCACTTGACGGCGCATGAGCTATTGCATTCCATCCCCATCTCCGCGCTGACGGACACGGCAAACGTGGATTCCTGCTCGACCGGCAGGGGTGTCTTCACGGCGAAATCTCGCTTGAGCACGGCGTAGAGTGCTTCGAGGGCATGCCGGTATGCCGTCCGTCGGTCCCCCGCCGCCACCTCGATGATCGTCTTGTGGTGCTTGCGGTAGATATCTTCCTTCTTCGCCAGCCGTCCCGGCTCGAATTCGCGAATCATCTCGCGCAGCGCCGGGGCCAGCAGCACATGCACCAGCTCCGCGCGCAATGCGGCGTCGGCCAGCCGCGGCAGGAGTCGCAGCACGTTGGTGAGGTGGTCTCCGAGTTCCGTACCGCAGTCGATGTTGGCCCGCGTGTGCTCCCCGCTCAGGTTGGCCAGCAGCGCTCCGCGCTTGTAGTCCTCGCCAAACAGCGTGTAACCGATGTCGAGCGAGGTGATGGGCTGCACATCGAAGGTGCGCGTGTGCAGCTCCTGCAGCGCGAGCAGGTCGCCCATGGGTACGAGTGATGCAAATACCCGCAGCGTGGTCGCGGCTCCCGCGTACGCGTCGTCGCAGTGGGCGATGGCACGGGCAACGTTTGCCTCGTACTTCGCGTCGGGGTGGACGAAGAGGGTGGCGAACAGGTCGTAGTCGGCGAGTGTCATCTCACATCCCCCGCTCGGGCTTCTCGCGGAACCCGAACCCGGTGTTCCCCTTCACGTCGCCGGTGAACTCGAGCATTTCCATCGCCTGCTCGCGATGCGCCGCCGGGATGACGAATCGGTCGTTGAACTTGGCCAGCGCCGTCAGGTAGAAAATACCCTCGGCGGACTCCTGGGTGAGTCCCGTGTCGTGCAGCGCCTGCGACATCTTCGACTCGGGGATGTCACCCACCGTCTTCCAGCGCCGGTAGATGCGTACCGCCATCAGCTTCTTGAGCCGATCCGAGACAGGGACGGTGTTCCCGGCACTGAACATGCTCGCGAGGTACTTCAGCGGAAAGCGTGTCTGTTCCACCGTTCCCCACAGCTCGTCGGTGCTGGTGTCATAGAGCCAGTTGTCCGTCCAGGTCTTGGCAATCGCGTTGAGCTTCCCCTTCTGTGCGCCGTCGGACGGCATCACCGAGGCCATCACTGGCAACAGGGGAGGGACGTACCACAGCATCGGGAGCGTTCTGAACTCGGGATGCAGCGGCAGGGCCATCCCCCATTCCTTGATGAACTTGTAGGTGGGCGAATTCTGGGCCGCCTTGATGGTCGAGTCCGGGATGCCGTTGGCCTTGGCCGCCGCGATCACCGCGTCATCGAACGGGTTCTTCAGGATGTCGAGCTGGCGTTCGACGAGGTCCTTCTCGTCGGCCGACGCCACCGCCTCGATGCGGTCGGCATCGTAGAGCAGCACGCCGATGTATCGAATGCGACCCACGCACGAATGCATGCAGGCGGGCGCGTACCCCGCCTCCATGCGCGGGTAGCACAGGATGCACTTCTCCGACTTTCCGGTGTGCCAGTTGAAGTAGGTCTTCTTGTACGGACACGCGGTCACGCACATGCGCCAGGCGCGACACACCTTCTGGTTGATCAGGACGATGCCGTCCTCGCCGCGCTTGTAGATCGCGCCGGACGGACACGAGGCCACACACGCCGGATTCAGGCAGTGGTTGCAGATGCGCGGCAGGTAGAAGAACGCCATGCGCTCGAGCTGGAACATGGCTTCCTGCTCGGCCGGGGTGAGCGCTGCCAGGTTCGGATCATTGCGCGCGTAGTCGGTTGAGCCGCTGAGATCGTCGTCCCAGTTCGGCCCCATCTTCACATCCATCGGCTCGCCCGTGATCATGGAGATCGGGCGTGCCGTCGGTTGATCGTCGCCGGGTGGTGCCTCGATCAGGTTCAGGTAGTTGTACGTGAACGGCTCGTAGTAGTCCTCCACCGTTGGGAAATTCGGATTGTGGAAGATGTTGAACAGGCCCTTCGCCTTGCCGGCCCCCTTCAACTTGATGCGCCCCCTGTCGTCCCGGACCCAGCCACCCTTGTAGATGTCCTGGTCCTCCCACTTCCCCGGGTAGCCCGTGCCCGGCTTGGTCTCGACGTTGTTCCACCACATGTACTCGGCGCCCTTGCGGTCGGTCCAGATGTTCTTGCAGGCGACCGAGCACGTGTGACAGCCGATGCATTTGTCGAGGTGAAACACCATCGAGATTTGCGCTCTGATATCCATGCTCCCCTTCCTAGAAGACCACCGAGGTCATCTTCTTCACGATGACGTGGGTATCCCGTTGCGGCGCAATGGGGCCCCAATAGTTGAAGTGGTAGCTGAACTGGCCGTAGCCACCACTCAGGTAGTTGGGCTTTAGATGAATGCGTGTGAAGCTGTTGTGGCCACCGGCGCGCTTGTTGCCTCGCACCTGTGACTTCGGAATTCCAACCGTGCGCTCCGGCACGTGATAGACGATGCACACACCCTTTGGAATGCGCGAGCTCACGCATGCGCGCGTGCAGTACACCCCGTGGTCGTTGTAGACCTCGACCCAGTCGTTGTCAGCGACCCCCAGCGTGGCGGCATCGGTCTCGCTCAACCAGCACGGCTCACAGCCCCGTGACAGGGTGAGCATGCGATGGTTCTCCATGTACGTGGAGTGGATGTGCCACTTGCCGTGCGGCGTGAGGCAGTTGAGTGCCAGGGCGTCCCCGTCCTTGAGCGTTTCCTTCAGGTCGCCGTAGGCCGCCGGTTTCGGTGACGGCTTGTAGGTCGGCAGGTTTTCGCCGTACGCGAGATACAGCTCGTGGTCGAGATAGAAGTGCTGGCGCCCCGTGAGCGTGCGCCAGGGGACGAATCGGTCGACGTTGTAGGTATAGGCGGCGTAGGCGCGTCCGTCATTCATCAACCCTGACCAGAGCGGCGACGTGTTGTAGCGCCGCGGCTGCGCCTGAAGCTCCTCGTACGTGATGCGCACCTCCTCGGTCCCGGCGCCCAGGTCCGCGAGTTTCAGGCCGGTCTTCCGTTCCATGTTGCGATAGGCGCGCATGTTGAGCGAGCCGTTGGTCAACGTCGAGAGGTGCAGTAGCACGTTGGCCGCCTCATTGTCCTCGCGCAGCGAGGGATACACCTTGTCGTCGACCGTCACCGTCGGGAAGTGATTCGAGGCAATCAGCTGATCGTATTCTGCTTCGCATGTATAGTGATTGCCATGCGCACCTAGACCATTCTTGCGCACCCCATCGCCGAGTGCGATGTACTTGGCGTACAGCTTGGTGTAGTCGCGCTCAACCACGGCGAGCTTGTGCATGGTCTTGCCCGGGATCGCTTCGCACTCACCGCGGTACCAGTCCTTGATTTCGGGCTGTGTGATCTCGTCGGCGGTGTCATGTGACAGCGGCGTAGCGACGACGTCCTTGTGCACGCCTGCCATGTGGGTCCTGGCGCAGTCACTGGTCGCCTTGGCAAGCAGCTTGAAGATGTCCCAGTCCGACTTCGACTCCCACACCGGGGCGACCGCCGGCGACAGCGGGTGGATGAAGGAGTGCAGGTCCGTGGTGTTCAGGTCGGCCTTCTCGTACCACGAGGCGGCCGGGAGCACGATGTCGGAGTAGAGCGCCGACGAATCCATCCGGAAGTTGAGGTCCACCACCAGGTCCATCTTTCCGGTCGGTGCCACGTCGTGCCACTGCACTTCTTTCGTGTGCTCGTCCGAGTCCTTGCTGATGGCGTTGGAGTGCGTCCCGAGGTAGTGCTTCAGGGCATACTCGTGCCCCTTCATGCTTCCCATGATCGCGTTGCCGCGCCAGATGTACCAGATGCGCGGGAAGTTCTCTTCCGCCTCCGGATCGCCGACGGAGTAGTTCAACTCCCGGCTCTTGAGCTTGGCGAGGGCGTACGCAGTGATGTCGGCGTCCGTCTTCGCGCCCGCCGCCTCCGCGTCCCGCGCCAGGTCGAGCGGGTTCTGGTCAAACTGCGGGTAGTAGGGCATCCAGCCCATGCGCACGGACTGGTAGATCGTGTCTGCCGTGTGCTGTGCCGTGAGGTCGTTCTTCGGCACCGCATTGTAGCGGGAGAACTGCCCATCGTAGCGGTACTGGCACGTATTGATGTAGTGCCAGAGCGGTGCTTGCTGCAGGCGGCTCGGCCCGTGCCAGTCCTTGGCGAATGCGATCGCCGCCCAGGAATCGACGGGCGCGAGCTTCTCCTGACCCACATAGTGGTTGAGGCCACCGCCATTCTTGCCGACACACCCGGAGAGCATCAGGGCCATGGCACCGGCACGGTACATCAGGTTGGAGTGGTACCAGTGGTTGATCCCTGCGCCGACGATAATCATGCACTTGCCTTCGGTCGCCTCGGCAGTGCTCGCCCACTCTCGCGCAAACTGCAGTACGGTCTTGCTGTCGATCCCCGTCAGGATCTCCTGCCACCCCGGCGTATACGCAGCATCCTTGTCGCTGTAGTCCTTGGGATAGTCGCCGGCGAGTCCGCGCCCGACCCCGTACTGGGCCATGATCAGGTCGTAGACCGTGGTCACCGGGATCCGGCCCTCGGTCGTCTCGAGGTACCGTACGGGCACGTTGCGTAACGCCGTCTTGTCCAATCCGAACTCGGTGAACTCGGTCGCGAGCGTGTCGTCGCGGTTGCCGAGCAAGGTCAGCATCGGATCGTAGGGCGTATCGTCGATCGCATTCTCCTGCTTCATGTTCCAGGCACCGGGCGTCTTGTCCCACCGGTGCCCGACGCTTCCCTTCGGCACGACGAGTTCGTTGCTCGCCTGGTCGAAGTTGAGGAACTTCCAGTCGCCGTTCTCGATGTCCTTCCATTGCGCCATTTCCCTGGCGCGCACCAGGCGACCCGGCTTGAAGTGATCGCCCGACGTCTCGAGTTTCACGAGGTAGGGACTGTCGGTGTACTTCTTGACGTAGTCGATGAAGTACGGCGTCGACTTCTCGTGGTGAAACTCCTTCAGGATCACGTGCGACACCGCCATCCAGAAGGCGCCGTCGCTGCCGGCGTGTAGCGGCACCCACTGGTCCGCATACTTGCTGACCTGGCTGAAGTCTGGGGAGAAGACCACAGCCTTGGTGCCGTTGTGGCGCGCCTCAGCAAAGAAGTGACAGTCGGGCGTGCGCGTCATGTTCAGGCACGCACCCATGTCGGCGATCATCTTCGAGTTGTACCAGTCGGCGCTCTCGCACACGTCCGTCTGCTCGCCCCAGATCTCCGGGAACGCGGTCGGCAGGTCGCAGTACCAGTCGTAGAAGCTCAGGTTGACGCCGCCGAAGAGTTGCAGGAAGCGCGAGCCCGCCGCGTAGCTGAGCATCGACATCGCGGGGATCGGCGAGAAGCCGAACACGCGATCGGGTCCGTACTTCCTGGCGGTGGAGATGTTGGCCGCCGCCATCAGCTCAAGGACTACCTCCCAGCTCGTGCGACGAAAGCCCCCCTTGCCGCGAGCCTGCTGGTATGCCGCACGCTTCTGCGGATCCTTCTGCAGGCTTTCCCAGGCCCGCACCGCGTCGCCGCCCGCGGCGACCTTCTCTGCGTCAAAGGCGTCGATCAGCGCACCGCGGATCAGCGGGTACTTGATGCGCAGCGGGCTATACAGGTACCAGGAGAAGGAGATGCCTCGCTGACAGCCGCGTGGCTCGTAGGGCGGCAGCGAGTCCTCGAGCAATGGGTAGTCGAGTTGCTGCGTCTCCCAGACGACGATGCCGTCCTTGACGTGGATCTGCCACGAGCAGCCGCCAGTACAGTTGACCCCATGCGTGCTCCGCACGATGCGATCGTGTTGAAAGCGGTTGCGGTAGAACTCCTCCCACTGCCGCGTCTCGGGCGAAATGATGTCCTGAATCCAGCTCATGCTTCCACCTCGCTCACGGAGCGAAAGGGTCCGACTACAGACGGCTCGCTCACGGTCATCGGCTACGCATCTGGCGATCGAATACCGTGCGATTTACGGGATACTGCTTGCGGCGACGCCAGGTGATCGCGTACAACCCCAGCAACACGCACAGCCCACCAAGTCCTCCCACGAGCAGCTTGATGCCGTCTTCGCGAGGCTGGCTGTACGACAGCGGATGTTCGTTGGCAGAGCGTAGATATCCCCCGAGGGCGACGATCTCTTCGCTCGTTAGGGGTCTGCGCTTGTAGGCCTCCTCCATCACGGGAAACGGAGGCGCGTTGAGGATCGCCCGAATTCCCTGCGCTCCAAGGCGGTCAAAGACCTGCGTCAGCGACTTGGCCAACACGCCGCCGCCGATCACCGCCTCGTTCGACACGTGATGGCACGAACTGCAGGCGGGACCGCCGTTCGCGAGCCGACGCGCCCCCTCGAACAGTTGGCTCCCGGTACGGACCTGATCCGCCGTCGGCGCTGCATCGGCGGCCACGGCGCCGGCGGCCACGGCGCCGGCGGCGGCGACCGCAGTGGTCCAGCCGGACTTGAGCAACGCGATGATCCCCGTGATGTCGGCGTCGGAGTACGGAGCGTCCGGCATCACAACCTTGAACTCGTCGAACAGCGCAACCGCCGTCGAGTCCCCGCTCTTCACCACCGTTTGCGATGACTTGATGAAGCCGTGCAGCCACTGCACTGTTCGACGATCGGTCACGCCACGGAGATCCGGACCGATAAGCTTGCCCCCCCCAACGGTGTGGCACGCCCCACAGATCCGAGTGAAGTTCGTCTCGGCAGTCGCGCCTTGCGCGTTCGCCGACACGGTCGACCATGCGGCCGAGGGCGCGACGAGTGCGAGTGCGAGAAGCGTGCGATGTACGACAAACAGCCTGCCCACGATGCGACCTCCACTGCTGGTTCGCCGCGCCCTGGCCGGACCACTGCTGGTCCGACTCGGACGAACCCTATCGCGAAGGTCTTACACAGCACTTACAGGCGAGATCAGTTCAACACGGGGGTGCAATCGCGTGGCTGAGGTGGCCCAGGTTGCGTGAACCGCGCACCCTGAGGCGCGCTCACCAACGCCCAGAGCGTGGGCTTACGCGTGCTTCTCCAGCAGCGCCTTCAGCGCGACAGCCCCGTTGTGCTCCGTGTCGCGGGCGGCGTAGATAGGCGTGACGCCTGCTCGTCGTGACTGGGCGACGAGAGGCCTCCACGCCTCCCGGTTGACTCACAGTTCAACGAAATTGACGCCGGAACTGGAGCCATCATTCGGGATAGCAACCGAACCAGCGTAATAATTTCTGGCGCGGAGCGACCTCCCTGCACCATTGGTCGAGTTGGAGCCGATCCTTGGCCACTCCTCGTGGCCACCGGCGCTCCTCCAGCACCCGCCGCCCGACCGTTGACTCGACCGGCTCGCAGGCGCGCTTCGATCGGATGATGCTGGTATCCTCACCGTGTCGGTGCACCCCAAACATCAGGAGACTCGCGATGTTCGCTCAACACGGCAAGTTGCGGGTCTTCTCCGGCGTACAACCAACCGGGAAACTCCACCTCGGCACCCTCATCGGAGCGCTCGACGTCTGGGTCGGCAATCAGCAGAAACACGACAATGTCTTCTGCATCGTCGACCTGCATGCGCTCACGATTCCCGAGGCAGTACGGCCCGACGACCTGCGCTCGAAGGTGCGAGAAGTGGCGGGACTCTACCTCGCCTGCGGAATCGACCCGGCCACATCCGCCATCTTCGTGCAATCGCGCATCCCCGCGCACGCCGAACTAGCGTGGGTACTCAACTGTGTGACGCCGCTGGGCTGGCTGGAGCGCATGACGCAGTACAAGGCGAAGTCCGCCGGGACGGAAAGCGTCGGCACCGGATTGTTGGACTACCCGGTGCTGCAGGCCGCGGACATCCTGCTGTACGACACCGACCTCGTACCGGTGGGCGAAGACCAGCGACAGCACGTGGAATTGACGCGCGACATCGCCCGGCGCTTCAACCACCTGTTCGGCGAGACGTTTGTCATCCCCGACGCGCTGATTCGGCAGTCGGGAGCGCGGCTCATGGGGCTCGACGACCCGTCCATCAAAATGAGCAAGAGCATTGGGGCGCAGAAAGCCGGGCACGCGATCGGAATCCTCGATCCACCGGATGCCATCCGCCGCAGCATCATGGGCGCGGTCACCGACCCGAACAGCGAGACGCGCTTTGATCACGCCGGTCCCGGCGTCCTGAATCTGCTGGTGATGTACGAGGCACTCTCCGGTGAAGCGCGTCCGGAGATCGAGGCACGATTCGAGAAGAAAGGATACGGACAGCTGAAGCGTGCGCTCACCGATGTCGTGATCGAGCGGTTGGCCCCCATCCAGCGACGCTACGCCGAGGTGGCGTCGAGCCCCGGCGAGATCGAGCGGATCATGGAGGAGGGGGCCGGGCGGGTCCGACCGCGGGCTGAAGCGACGATGGACCGGGTGCGACGGCTGACCGGCCTCGCCGAAAGGCCATCCCCCTGATCCGAACGGAGAACGGTGACACAGCGGATCGATGACCGGAAGGAATCTCCGGCGCCATCGCGCGCCCGCCTTAGCGGGGCCGGATGATCGTGGCCACCAGGCAGAACCGCTCGGTGCCTGCTCGCATCCCGTGCGGCTCCCGAGGATCATAGGTCACCACCGTGCCGGGGCCTACGTCGCGCGACCCATCGGCGCCACTGATCGTTCCCCGCCCCGATAACACCGTCAGCAGCACGGTGCCGTCGTTGGTGTGAGCCGCCACCTCCTGTCCCGGTTCGATGCGGAAGACCACCAGCCGCAGCGCCGGAGTGTCATGCACAACCGCCGTCGCGGGGCGTGAGGGATCGGCCGTGACTGCCGCCAAGGCCGCGTCCATCAGGTCGAGAACATTCACCGGGCCTCCCCAATCGCCCCGATCACCTGACGAAGCTCCGCCACCAGGGCTGCCTCGTCGGCGCCGTCCTCGGCCGCCGCATCGTGCACCGTACGGTGCGCCCCACAGCACCCGTCCACGCCGAACGCGTTGAACACCACCATCGTCTCCGGATACTGCACAATCAGTGCATCCACGGTGACATCCTCGACTCGCTCGCCTCGCTCAATCACGTTCCCTCCTTGAGTGGTTAACAAGGAATATACCTTGATTATTGGCGCACCACCAGCCACTTTCTCAGACGCCTACCCGCTTCGACCGAGGTCCCCATGACGCACGTTCTACCGGCGAGCCACCGCGCCCTTTTGGACGCGCTCAAGCATCGCGGCCGAGCCACCGTGCCGGCGCTTGCCGGAGATCTCTCGCTACATGTCGAGACGATTCGCGAGCACCTGCGCTCGCTCGAGGTCCGCGAGCTGGTCCGACGCGATGGCACCGTGCAGGACGGACCTGGACGACCCGAGATCGTATTCGTGCTCACGGACGCGGCGGAGCCCCTCTTTCCGCGACGTGAAGGCGAGATACTCCGGGCATTGGGCCACCACCTCGTGGCCACGGGTCGGCAGGACGTCCTTCGCGACTTTTTCGACGAGTACGTCGGTGCGCGTCGCGACGCCGCCTTGGCCCGCGTGTCGCACCTCGAGGGACGCGAGCGGCTGGAGGAGGTCGCGCGCATTTTCGACGAGATGGGCTTTATGCCCGTCCTCGACGACTCCGCCGACGTCCCGCGACTCCGCCTCTGTCACTGTCCGATACGCGATCTGGTCGAGGCTACCGACATTCCCTGTCGTGCCGAGATCGGGCTCATGGCGGTTTTGCTCGGCGAGAAGCCCGCTCGCGTCGGCTACCTCCCAAACGGCGACGACGGATGCTCGTATGAGCTCGCGGACGTGCCGTGATCACCGAGGCCGACGTTCGCTCCGCGCTCTCCGAGGTCGCCTACCCCGGCCTGCGACGCGACATCGTGTCGCTCGGCATGGTCCGCTCGATCATCGTGCGCGATGATCGGGTCCACGTGTCACTCACCGTATCGACGGAACGCGAGGAGGTACCGGGCATTCTCCGGGAGGCGGTCACCAAACGGCTCGCAGAGGCCGGCGCCATTCGCACCGAACTGCAGCTGCTGACTCCAACACGCAAGCCGGCCGAGCGAGATCCGTGGGCGCGGCAGGGACGGCTGACCGGCGCGCGGCGGATCATCGCCGTGGGTGCCGGCAAAGGCGGCGTCGGCAAGAGCACGGTTGCTGTAAACCTGGCGCTGGCACTACAGCAGACCGGGCTCCGCGTCGGCGTGCTCGATGCGGACATCTACGGACCTTCGGTCCCCGTACTGCTCGGGCTCGAGGACGGCGCGCTGCGCGCACGGATGAACGACAAGAAGCAGATCCTGCCGCTGGAGGCCTACGGCCTGTCGGTGGTGTCGTTCGGTTTCTTCCTTGGCGCGGGATCCCCTGCCGTCTGGCGCGGCCCGATGGTGGGCAAGGCCGTGACACAATTCTCGCGTGGCGTGGTATGGCCCGATGTGGACGTGCTGGTCGTTGACTTGCCCCCGGGGACCGGCGACGTGCCTCTCTCCCTGGCGCAGTCGGTGGTTGTCGACGGTGCCATCGTCGTGACCACGCCGCAGCGCCTCGCCGCGCTCGAGGCGGCCAAGGCGATCGCCATGTTCACGACGCTCGATGTCCCCGTGCTCGGTGTGGTCGAGAACATGAGCCACGCCACCTGCACATGCGGCCGTCGATCGTTTCCTTTCGGGAGCGGCGGCGGAGCGGCTCTCGCGGAGAAAGCCGGTGTGCCGCTGCTCGGGCAGCTTCCGTTCGAGGCAGGGGTGGTTGGCGACGCCGATCGCGGCGCGCCCGCGATGGTGGAGACGCCTGACGCGGAGCTCGTCGTTGTGATGCGCTCGATCGCCGAACAGGTGCGGGCGGCACTGCGACTCGATGCCGTGCCGGCGGAAGGCGTCGCGTGAACGCGCCGCCCCTCCGGTTACCTGGTGAGCATTTCGCGGCCGCGCTGGTGTTCCTGCTGGCGGGCGCGTTCGGCCTCGCCGCGGTCGCTGCTGGGCTGTCCTCGGGGTCGTATCCGGCACCGGCGATGGTGGCCGTCACCCATCTCTTCACGCTAGGCTGGCTGACCACGTCGATCATGGGCGCGCTCTACCAGTTCCTCCCCGTCGCTCTCGGTCAGCCGATCGCCTCGGAACGCGCGGCACACCTGACGTTTGCTCTGCATGTCACGGGGGTCGTACTGCTGGTGACCGGCATGTACTTGGCGCAGAGCGCGTTGCGGCTCGGCGGGATCACGGTGCTCGGCGTGGGCATCGTGGTTTTTCTGGCGAATCTTGGGACGACGCTTCGGCGCGCCGAGCGTCGCGATGTCACCTGGTGGGCCATCTGCGCCGCGGCGGTCTTTCTCGGGATCACCTTCGTGTTTGGTGCCGCCTTGGGCGTGAATCTGCGCTCCGGGTTCCTTGGCGGCGCACAGCGGATAGCGCTGGGCACCCACATTCACGTGGCGCTGGTCGGTTGGATCTTGCTGGTGATCGTCGGGGTGTCGCACCGATTGCTGCCGATGTTCCTGCTGAGTCACGGCGGCCGCACCCACTTCGCGCGTTATGCGGTGGCGCTGCTCGCCGCCGGTGCCGGGATGCTGGCGCTCTTTCATCATGTCCCGGTCGTGGGGCGCGAGCTGCCGGCACTGTGCATCGCGGCCGGCGTGGTGGCGTACCTGCTGCAGGCGCGCGAATTCTATCGGCATCGGCACCGCCCGGCGCTTGATCCCGGGCTCCGCCTCGCCGCCGTGGCGCTCGGACTGCTCGCGGTCGCGCTGCCGCTCGGCGCAATCGTGCTTTTGGGTGCCGCCACACCGCGCGTGCAGACGGCCTACGTGCTGGTGGTGCTGCTCGCCTGCACCCTGTTCGTTGCCGCGCACTACTACAAAATCGTGCCGTTCCTGGTGTGGAATCGCCATTTCGGTCCGCTGGTCGGCACGCGTACGCTGCCGCGCGTTGGCGAGCTGTATGCACCGCGCCTCGCGACGGTTGCCGTGGCGTGCCTCACGCTTGGCGCGGTTGCCTTGGCCGCGACCGTGGGTACCGGCACGCTGCAAGGCGTGCGCGCGAGCTCGCTGGTGTTCGCGGCCGGAGTCGTCATCGAATCCGGTCAGATGCTGGCGATTGCCCGGAGGCGACCATGATCGTCCCGCCTCCTGCACCGTCAGATGCCCTGCTTCGTGACGCGCTCCGCACGGTGATCGACCCCGAGATCGGGCTCGACATCGTGACCATCGGGCTCGTGTACGACGTGGAGATGGTGGGGAGCACCGCCCGGGTCACGTTCACGCTCACCACGCGCGGTTGCCCTATGGAGACGCACATCACGCAGGGCATCGTGCGCGCGCTTTCGCTCGTTGATGGTGTCACCAACGTCGATCCAATTCTCGTCTGGGACCCTGCATGGCATCCCGGCATGATCACGGAGGGAGCATGGTAAGCCCGCTGGTCGACTCGTTCCCGCTGGCCCTGCAGGTGGTGGACCCGGCGCACATTGTGGAGGCCGACGTGCGCGAGGATCTGCGCGCCGGGCACGAGCCGTTCGCGCGCATCATGGACGCGCGCGCCGACGTGCCGCCGGGGGGCGCACTCGTGGTGCGCGCGATCTTCGAGCCCGCACCGCTCTACAAGGTGCTCGGCAAGCAGGGATGGCAGCACCATACCGAGGAACTCGGCGCCGAGGACTGGCGTGTCTGGTTCTACACGGATGTACCGGTGCTCGATGTGCGGGACATGGATCCTCCCGAGCCGCTGGTGCACACCTTGGCGGCCCTCGAGTCGCTCCCCGAAAACGGTACGTTCGTACAGATCAATGTGCGGGTGCCACAGTTCCTGCTTCCGAAGCTCACGGAGCGGGGTTTCACGTACACGATCCGCGAGATCGCACCGGATCGTGTACACCTCGTCATTCGGCGTCCATCGAACACCGCCGACACCACTTCTTTCAAACAGGAGAGCCACGATCATGTCTGAGCCACAAACACTCGATGTCCGCGTGATTCCACCGCGCGAGAAGCATCCCACCATCTTTCAGACGTTCACCGCGCTCGCACCGGGCGAGTCGTTCGTGCTGCTGAACGACCATGATCCCAAGCCGCTCCGCTACCAGTTCGAAGCGGAGCACGCCGGAACGTTCACGTGGGAGTACCTCGAGAAGGGACCAGCGGTCTGGCGGGTTGCGATCGGCAGGAGCGCGGCGTGAAATGAACCGCCTTGACGTCAGGCCTATCGAGCCGAAGGACCGCTTCGAATGCATCATGGGGGCCTACGAAGGCCTTGCGGCCAGCGATGTGCTCGAGTTGACGGTCGACCATGATCCCAAGTGCATGTACTACACCCTGCGTGCGACACAGGGTGAAGAGACGTTCAGCTTCGAGTACCTCGAGAATGGGCCCGAGCTCTGGCGGGTGAAGGTACGGAAGCTCTGATACCGACATGCCGCGGCTACCGTTTCCCGCGACGGTAACCTGGAGCATGCAATCCGCGGGTGGTGTCGTGCGGAAGAACTGCCTCCATCCGCCGGCACCCCCTACCCGACCGTAGCGTGGAGGTGTGCGTAACGGTGCTTGAGCGCGTCGATCAGCATCCGGTGATCTGGTGTCCGTGGCGACTGCGGCTTGAACCCTTCGTCATTCGAGAATTTGTCGCTTGATGTGGTCTGCCTCTTCTTCACCCGGACGCAGCAGGTAGAGCGTCCCCATCGCGAAGACGACGAGCACGAGCACCAGCGCTCCCGCGACGACCAGCACATCCAGCGTTCCCACCTGATGGCCCATCGCGTGTGGCCCCGCAGCACCGAACGAAGCCGCGCCGCCTTCTGGCGACCAGTGTCGCACCAGGTAGTAGAGCGACCAGGCACCTATGACAAGCATCAGCACCCAGGTCACGGTGGGGATCGGTGCAGGCGTCTCGGCACGCGCCGGTTCCCAGAGTTCCTCGTACCCGGCACCATACGCATTAACCAGCAGCGACACCCGGCCGTCGACGACGTCACCCTCCTCGATGCCATCGATCGCGATGCCCGGGCCGTTGCGCACCGTGAAGCGCACCGCGCGCACTCCTCGTTTCCCTGAACCGTCGCGGGCGACGAAGCGTAGCATGTGTGCCCCATCGTCGAGCCTCGTCGTGTCGAGCTCGAATCGGGCCGGCGGCACGTGTGTGGCAAAGGGCGTGGTTGCATCATCGAGGAAGATCTCCACGACCGATCCGGCCGCAGCTGGCTCAGGGAACATGGCGTGCACCTCGCGCTCTGAGTGCCGCGACCGCCTCCACCGTCACCTGCGGCGCGGCATTTCCCCAACTGCGTCTCTCATGGTTGATCACGGCGGCGACCTCCTCGTCAGATAGCAGCGCACCCCAGGCCGGCATCGGGCTCGCATAGGTCACACCACCGATCGACGCGCCGCTGTTGCCGAACAGCACGATCTCGATGTGGCGCTCAGCATCCTCGGCAAGCACCACCGAATCTCCCGCAAAGGGAGGGAAGGTGCCTGCGATTCCTTGACCCGTTGGCTGGTGACAGGCCGCGCAGTTGCTCGAATAGATCCTTTCACCTCGAGCCGCGTCGGACGCACCGACCGGCGGTGCCTGAGTGTTCGTCGAAGACGCCGCCTGTGGGAGGGGAGCGCTCTGCAATGCCAGCAGATACGCGATGAGCGCACGCCCGCGTTCGGTCGGAACCACCACGCCCGCACCGGGTCCGTAGGGCGCAGGGACCACGAGCGCGTCCGTTCCGGCCTCCGCCTTGTCTCGCACCTGAAAGAGCCACGGGAAGGCCGGCATGATCGAGCCGGGAACGACGGCGCGCGGCTGGAACAGGTGCAATCCGTGCCAGATGGCACTGGGCTGGCGCGCTCCGATGTTCGTCAGATCGGGGCCGGTTCGCTCGGTCCCGAGGACTCGCGGCGTGGAATGCCAGCGACCCATCGGACGCAGGCGTGCATAGTCTGCAGCCACCGACGCGCGCCCGTACCGGGAGGTGTCCTGCTGCAGCGGTCGTACTTGCTGCGTGTGACAATACACGCACCCTTCGGAGAGGTACACCTCCAGACCCTGCCGCTCGAGCGACGTCAGGGCGCGCGATCCGGGCAGCGGCGCAACGGATCGTTGGAGCCAGGCGGCCGGAGCGACGGCGACGAGCACGCTCAGCGCCACGAAGGCGGCACCAGCCGTCCCGAACAGGAGCCGGTGGTTCACGTGGAAGTCGAACTTCATGCGAGGCCCGCCCGAGGTTCGGGCGCGGACGCTGGCGCGTGCATGCGGCGCGCCGGTACCGGACGCATGCTCCAGACGTTCCTGGCGAAGACGACGTGGGCCGCCAGCATCAGCAGGCCACCGACGGCACGCCCCAGCCAGAAGGGAACCATGAGCGTCACCGATTCGATGAATGGTGCGTCCGACATCCAGCTCATGCCTCGCAACGTGCCACCGATGGAGAGCGCGCCGACGTATAGGGTCAGCCCAACCAGCGAGAGCCAAAAGTGCAGACCGATCGCACCGTGCGAAGGCTCGCGGCCGCTGAGGCGCGGGAGCAGGGCATAGACCCCACCCCAGATGAGAAATGCCACGAAGCCATACATCGTGAGGTGCGCGTGGCCCACAGTAACGTCGGTAAAGTGCCACCACTCGTTCAGCGACCGCAGCGCCTCAAACGTGCCCTGCATCGAACCCAGGAAGTACAGCAGGACTCCGACAAGGATGAACGGGAGTGAGTAACTGCGGGCAAAGCTCCGCGTGCTCCCGCGGATCGTCAGGAGAAAGTTGCCCGTCCCCGCGACCACCGGGACCAGCATGCCAACGCTGAAAATGATCGCCACGGTCTGCAGCAGCCAGGGCGTCGGGCTGAAGACGAAGTGGTGCGCGCCGATCATCGTGTAGAACAGCAGTTGCGTCCAGAATGCGAGGACGCCGAGCGAGTAGGAGTAGATCGGCTTGTTGAGCAGCTTGGGGAGGAAGTAGTAGGTCAAGCCGAGCGACATCGGCGTGAACCACATGCCCACGCCTTGATGCATGTAGTATCCCTGCACCACCGTGTCGGCGAGCCCGTCCTGGATCCACGGCACGTACGCGATCGCGACCAGCACGATAGTCCAGAGCAGGGCGGCGAGAATGTACCAGTTCGCGATGTAGATCTCGGCGATCGCGCGGGAGGCGATGGTGCGGTAGAACGTGACCGCGAGGAGCACCAGGGCAATGGCGAAGGCCGTCATCACCGGCCACGTGAACTCGCGAAACTCCCCCGCCCCGTTCGTGACGCCGGACCACAGCTGCAACGCACCCGCCGTCACCGCGAGGTTCATCAATGCGAGGGCGAGCCAGGGGAGACGGTAGCTGGCGAGCGACGTGCGGCACGTCCGCGGGACGACCCAGAGCGCCAATCCCAGCATGCCCGGCGAAGCGAAGCCCCAGAAGACCATGTTCACGTGCATCGGCCGCAGGCGCCCGAACGAGAGTGCCGGTGACACCCCGAGATCCGGCCAGATGAACTTCAGCGACAGGTACGATCCGATAACTGTCCCGATCAGCAGCCACGTGGCCGACGTCGTCAGGTACGCAAAGACCAGTCGCGTGAGTCGCTCGTCGGTATCCAACCGCTCGTCCACGCGGGTCTTCGCCACCGTAAGGGGGCGCCCCGCAACGGCCGAAGCGTTCTCTGTCGCCACAATCGCTCCTTGAACGATGAAATCGGGTCGCGACGACGGCGAAGCCGCGCGCGCGTCAACGCAGGATCACTGGCCGACAAGAAATTGTCAAGGAATCATCCTTGTTAATTATCCACCCTCGGGCCGCTTGCATCGTTCAGACATCCGCACGCACGCTCGCCCCGAAGCCA
>JBDTUA010000043.1:0-21838 GCA_040007995.1 Gemmatimonadota bacterium
GGTGCGCGGTCGGTAGGTGCGCGGTCGGTAGGTGCGCGGTGGGTAGGTGTACCGCGCGGTTTGATGCGCGACTGACCGTGAAGGGTGAAGGGTCGCAACGCGTCGGAGCGTGAGACTCTCGATGCAACCACATGTGGTGCTTTCGTGCACCGCCAGCGCGACGACCGAGTGTCGCGTCGTCCTGGGCCGTGCGTCAGGCGCGTTCCAGACTCCTGCGACGCAGGAGTAGCATCACGAGGCGGGGCCACAGCGGGCGACGACGACGCTGATGTTGTCCGTCCCCCCGCCAGCCAGGGCGGCCGAGACCAGCGATTCGCACGCCTGCTGCGCGCTATCGGCGCCGGCGAGCAGCTGGGCGAGGTCCTCGTTGGACACGTGCTTGGTGAGTCCATCGCTGCAGAGGAGCAGGTGGTCGCCGGGCTCCAGATCGATGAGCCCAACCGAGGGATGCACCTCGGCGCTTCCCACCGCGCTGGCGAGCGTGCGTCCCATCGGCGACGTCGCCACCTGCGCTTCGGTCATCGCCCCCGACTCGAGCAGGTACTGGCCGAACGTCTGGTCGCGCGTGAGCTGGAAGAGTCGCCCGCGACGCAGGTAGTACGCACGCGTGTCGCCCACGTGCACGATGTAGGCGCGCGGGGAGACCAGCATCACCATCGTGAGGGTGGTAGCGGGCGACCATTCGGTGTCGCCGTGGTTGCGGCGCAGCGTGTCGTGCGCCTCCCGCACCGCCGCTTCCATCTGCTCGATGAAGGCCTGCTCCTCGGCGACGTCAAAGCGCTGGAAGCAGCCGGTCGCCTTCGAGATGTACTCGAGCGACGTTCCGACCGCGCTGCTGCTCGCCTCGGCGCCGCCCGCGCGGCCGCCCACGCCGTCGGCCACGACCATCAAGTACGCCTCGTCGCCACGGAGCCGAGGATCGAGACGCTCGCGTTCGAGATTCGTCGACGTGACTTCGACCAGCTTGCGCATTCGTGCCACGAGAAAGTGGTCCTGATTCTCGGTGGCTTTCAGGCCGGTGTGCGACAGTCCGAAGACCTCAATGGCCCCGAGCGATTCGAGGTCGGGGGGCAGCGTGTTGTCGGGAGACACGGGAAATAGAAGACGAGAAGACGAGAAGACGAGAAGACGAGAAGACGAGTACCGTGCGTACCTTAGAAGAAGTTCTCCTCCTTGCCAGGTACCTTTGGCACCTCGTATTCGGCGGTCGGGAACTTGAAGGCAGCAGCCATCGCCGGGTCGCCGGGGTAGCCTAGCACGCGCTGCGCAATGTAGTCGCCGACCACCGGTCCGAACTTGAAGCCCTCTGCTTGTCCGACGCCTGCGATCCACGCGTTGGTCATCCCCGGAAGATGATCGATGATGAAGTCGCGGTTCACGCTCGACTCGTAGTGACACGAGCGAGTCTCGACCAGCGGCGCGTCGGCCAACAAGGGAAAGCGGGCCTGCACGAAGCGGCGAGAGCCATCGACGCGCGTCTGGCTCATCCAGCGCGAACTGGTGTCCGGGTCGGTCTGGGCGAGGTCGATCGTCGACGCATCGGAGGCGCGCTCGGCCGCCGCCATCGCTTCGGGGCTGCCGTCTCTCGGCGGCGGGGGAGCGATTGCGCCTCGTACCCGGAAGCCGCGCAGGTCGACCGGGAGTGCCGGCCACCCCGTTACGCCCGGGAAGTTGTAGCTCGGGAGGTTTGGGTAGGAGAAGCGACGATCGCCTTCCGGTACGCCGAAGTAGCACACGAAGCCTAACGGGATGCGCATCCGGTTCTCGAGGATCGACGGAAACATCTTCCGAAGCCACGGGCCGCAGCAGAAGACATAGCTGTCGCCCCGGATCACCGTGCCGTCCTCGAGGACCACGCCATCCATCACTCCATTCACGATCGGTCCTGGGCGTGCGCGCCCGATGACCAGTCGCACTCCTTCACGCTGGGCAATCGACGCCACCGCCTGCGTTGCCGCGCGCGCGCGCGCGACGCCGGCATCGGGTTCCGTGACCGCGATCTCGATGTCATGGGCATCGATGACGGGCCAGCGCTTCATCACCTCGGCGCCGTCGATCACCTCGTGCTTCACTCCCAGCGCTTTCCAGAGTTCGATCGTCCGGGTCACGAAGGGCTCGGGCTTGACGCGGCAGATCACGTCTCCCGTCCGATGAAAGAACTTCGTGTGGAACTCCTTCGCGAACTCGTCATCGAAGTCGCTCCAGCGCTGGATCGCGGTGCGTGCCCACGAGGTCCACAACTCGCCCGCCGACGCGCGATCGCCGTACGAGGAGCGGATGCCGCGCGTCTCGGCCCCGCTCGAGGCCTTCGAGTTGCCCGGGCCGTACGCGTCGATCATGGTGACCCGAACGCCGCGACGCCGAAGGTGGAGCGACGTCCATCCGCCCCATGCTCCGCCGCCGATGACCACCGTATGTCCGTTTCCGCGTGACGTGCGCGCCGGTGCAATGCCACGTGCTGGGGCGAAGGTGGCAACGGCTGGGGCACAGCCGGTGGCCAGGATGGCGCCGGCGCCGATTCCCGCCACTCGGAGAAAATCGCGCCGGTCGATCGGATCGACTTCACCTGCTGCATCAGCCGAGGACTCGGCTGGGGCCTCGGCGCCGCGAGGCGAGAGCGGCAACGGTTTGTCGGTCATGGGTCCTTGGGTCGATGTCGGGGCGAAGATGCGGCATGCGCACCGTGCTCGCAATCGTTCCATAGCACGCCACGGCGCTCGGCGACAGGGCATTGCCAGAGGCTAGTCGCGGTCGCACGTTGAGGCGCACGGCGCAGGCTCTGTCGTCGCGACCGCGCGCCACGCCTGCGGCCGAACCGCACCTGCGTCCCCTCCGATGATCCTTCACTCGAGGAAGATGATGTCCCGTCCCCTGCTTTTCGTCCTGCTGACGCTGGCCGCCTCTCCGGTCCTGGCGCAGGGCTCGCAACGCCAGCCGATCATACCGAAGGGGATGTCGGTGTCGCCGACCCTCACCCCCGGGATCCGGGTGGGTGACGTCGTGTACTCCTCGGGTCAACTCGGACTGCGTCGCGAATCGCCCGACACGACCATTCAGGGTCAGACGACGTTGTCGCTAGAGAACGTGAAGGCGGTGTTCGAGGCGGCCGGAACCGACATGGCCCACACCGCGAAGTGCACCGTATTCCTCGTGGACGTGAAGGACTTCGCGGGCATGAATCAGTCGTACCGTGCCTTCTTCCCCGATTCGCCGCCAGCGCGTTCGACTGTCGTGGTCGCTGCGCTCGTTTCGGCCGCGGCGAAGGTGGAGATCGAGTGCATCGCGGCCATGCCTGGGAAGTAGCGAAGCGCTGCCGTTCGCGGATCGTCCGCCGGCGACTGCCACGACTCCGATGCCTTCGTCCGACGGGGTGATCGACGCTGAGGCCCTGGCCGCGATGCTTCCGCATCGATACCCCTTCCTGCTCGTCGATCGCATTCTCGTGCTGGCGCCGGGCCGCCGCGCGATAGGAAGCAAGCGCGTCAGCGCCGGGGAGTGGTGGTGCGATCCCGCGAACGGCGCGCTGGCGGCGATGCCGTTTTCCCTCGTGATCGAGGCGCTGGCGCAGACGACGTGTGCATTGCTTCAGGATGGCGTCGATGGCGCGCGCGGCGCGATCGCGTACTTCGCCGCCGCCGACCGGGTGCGGCTACGTCGCCCCGCGCGCCCGGGCGACCATTTGCAGCTGGCGGTGACGCTGTGCTCCTGGCGTCGCAGCGTCTGCCGCACCGAGGGCGTGGCCACCGTCGACGGGCAGTTGGTGGCGTCGGCGACACTCACCACGATGCTGCGGACGAGCGCATGAACCGCCGATATCAGACGATCTGCACAGGGACGGAGAACGCGAGCGTGGAGAAGACGAGCGTGGAGAATACGAGAGAATGACGGAGCGGTTGTCGATGCGAGCGCGTGATACGCGGACCGCCGCGCAACATTGGGCCGGCCGTGCCTCGTTGGCGGGACGGGCGGGGACACGCGGACTCCTGCGGCTCGCGGGAAGCATTCTCCTGTGCGGCAGCTGCACGTCCGGCGACCGCCGCGACCTGGCGGCCGCCTCATCGGCCGCCTCATCGGCCGCCTCATCGGCCGCCTCATCGGCCGCGTCGGTGCACGCAGCGATCGCCATGGACACGTCCGCGGAGCTGTCCATCGTTGGAGCACCCGCGTCGCCCGTCGATGGAACAGCGGACTCCCGGCTGGCGCGACACGAGGGGAACGCAGGGGCGAGCGGACGGCTCTCTCCCCCGGATGAGGACGAGAGGGTGGAGGCGGGCGTCCACGACGCCGCATCATCGATGACGCCGGCTGGCAGCGCGGAGGTGGAGCAGACCAGGCAAGGGACGCGCCCGTCGGCCGCGATTGCCGCGTCGTTCGACGGTCTTGGCGCGGGCTTCCGCGGTCCACACGGCACCGCGACGTTCCGCAACCCCTCGGACAACAGCCTCGCGGTCGGCCCCAACCACATCGTGCAGCTCGTCAATTCCCGCATGGCGATCTTCACCAAGCGCGGGACGCGTTTCGACACGACCGGGCGCGTGCTCTATGGCCCGGTGCCCAGTAACAACGTCTTCCGGGGGTTCGGCGGTCCGTGCGAGGAGCGCCTGAGCGGCGATGCCGTGGCGCGGTACGATCAACTGGCGAATCGATGGCTGATCGTGCTGCCGATCTTCGCGCGCGGCCGGCTGGGCGAAGCACACGCCGCGCCCCCACGCGCCAGTGGCGGGGCGCGCGAAAGCGATCGCGGACAGGTCGGACAGCCGGGGAACGCACGCGCGTTGTTCCAGCCACCACGGGCCACCGACTCGGTGGCGACAAGCGTGCCACGTCCGTCAGCCGCTCCCCGGGTGGCGCCCGACACGCTCGGGGTGTATGCGATGTGCTACGCCATCAGCACGTCCGGCGATCCGCTCGGGAGCTACTTCCGCTACGAATTCGTGCGCCCCCTCTTTCCCGACTACCCGCGACCCGCGATCTGGCCAGACGGCTACTACCTGCCGACGAGCACCGGGGACGATGTCATCCAGAAGCACGCCTGTGTCGTGGATCGCGTGCGTATGGTCGCGGGCGAATCGGCCACGGAACAGTGCCTCGTCGTCGACGGCGTGAATTTCCTCAACAGTGTCGACCTCGATGGCACGACGCTTCCGCCGGACGGGGCGCCGAACATCCTCCTTGCGGCTGGCGGGACGCAGTTGCGGAAGGTCTTCGAGGACGACGGCATCTATGCCTGGTCCTTCCACGTGGACTGGCGCGACCCTTCCCTGACGCGCCTCGAGGGACCGGTGAAGCTCGCCGTCGCCCCCTACCACTATCTCTGCGACGGACAGCTGAGCAGTTGCGTCCCGCAGCCCGGCACCGAGCGACGCCTCGACGCGCAGGGCGACAAGCTGATGGCCCGTGTCGTCTACCGGCGGATCGGCGGTCGAGAATCCGTCGTGGCCGTTCATTCGGTCAACACGTCGGCGGGTGGCGGAGGGGTGCGCTGGTACGAGTTCCGCCTCGACCGCCGCCGTCGGCTGCAGCTGTTCCAGCAGGGGACGTTCGCCCCGGATTCGTTGTGGCGGTGGATGGCGTCGCCCGCGATGGATCGCGCCGGCAACATCGGCATCGGCTATTCGTTCGGCGGCACTCCGCACTTTGCCGGACAGCGATTCGCCGGGCGACTCGACGGCGACCCGAGGGGGGAGCTCACGCTGCAGGAATCCGTCCTGGTCGAGGGGACGGGGGCGCAGGAGCACACGCTGCGCTGGGAGGACTACACGCAAACCGCGGTCGATCCCTCCGACGACTGTACGATCTGGTACGTGGGCGACTACCTGCGCGCCGGCGAGGAAACGTACACGACGCGGATCGGCGCCTTCCGATTCCCGGGCTGCCCCGGAGCGCCGCGCCGCTGACCACGGCACGCGACCACCGACCTCTGGAACGCCCGTCTCCCGGCCTCTCTCGCGCCCACCGCCATGCCACTCCCCACTGTGATGCGCGCCGCCAGACTCGACACGGCGGCGCGACGCCTAACGATCGCCGACGTCCCGGTGCCACGACCGGGCGCCGGCGAGGTGCTCGTGCAGGTACGGGCGTGAGGGATCTGTCTCTGCGACGTGCACATCATCGACGGTTCGCTCCCCGTCCCGCTACCGCAACTCACGCTGGGTCACGAGGCGAGCGGCGTCATCGCGGCACTCGGCTCGCACGTGGCGCGGTGGAGCGAAGGCGATCGAGTCGTGATCGTCGGGGGGCGATCGTGCGGGCGATGCCGCAGCTGCGTGGGCGGGCACCCGCCCGACCGTTGTCCGGCGTATGAGATCATGGGCGCGCATTACGACGGTGCCTGGGCCGACTAGGTCGTCGTGCCGTCGGTCGCGCTCGCGCTCGTGCCGGATCAGATCCCGTTCGAGCAGGCAGCTATCCTGGCAGACGCCGTCGCCACTCCGTACGCCGGGCTGGTCGATCGCGCCGCCCTTCGCGCCGGGGAATCCGTCGGACTATGGGGGATCGGCGGCCTGGGAGTGCACGCCGTCCAGGTCGCCCGAATGCTCAGCGCAGCGCCCATCGTGGCGATTGACCCGTTAGGCGCTGCCCGTAAGCGCGCCCTCGAATTCGGAGCCGATGTCGCGCTCGATCCCGGTGCCGACGATGTCCCGGCCGCCATCGCACGACTGACCGGTGGCCTGATGCTCGATGTCACCGTCGACCTGTTCGGCTCGAATGCGGCGCTCGCGCAAGCAGTACGATGCACGGCGCGCTTCGGTCGCACGGTCATGATCGGACTCTCGCAGCAGCAGATACAGCTCGGGACCGGAGCGATCTTCGGATTGCGGTCGCAGTCGCTGTTGGGACACCTCGGTTATCGGAAGCAGCACCTGGACCAGCTGGTCGCGCTGGTGGGAAGCGGGCGATTAGATGTTTCGCGCTCGATCAGCGCGATCGTTCCACTCGCGGATGTGGTGGACGGCGTCGAAATGCTGGCCACAAAGCGTGGGAATCCGATCCGGCTCGTGATTCGCCCGTAGCGACGTCGCGCATCACCCGTGTCATGACCGCTGTAATTTCCGAGAGGTACACTCGAAATTACATTGGCTCTGATCGCCGATGAGATTCGCTCTCATCAAAGTTCTTGCGGCCACTTTCCCTTGCATCATGCCGGTTCCGCTCGCGCTCCGTACCCTTCCGCGTCGCATCCTCTTCTGGACCCATCTCGTCGCCGGCGTCACGGCCAGCGTCATCATCCTCGTGATGTCGGTGTCTGGGGTGCTCCTCACCTACGAGCGCCAGATGATCGCTGCGGCCGACCTTCGAGCGGTCGTTCCCAGGGGAGCGCCGACGAGCGCGTCGGCGGACGCGACAGGCCCAAGACGGCCGCTCGGAGAGCTCATACGGGCGGCCCGGACTGCGCTCCCGGAAGCGTCGCCTACTAGCGTGCAGCTCTCTGCCGATCCAGCGGCCCCGGTTCAGGTAAGCTTCGGGCGCGAGGGCTCGGTGTACGTGGATCCGACCCGGGCGACTGTGCTCGGTCGCGGCGACCGCGAGACGCGCGACGTCTTTGACAGCATCACCGGTTGGCATCGGTGGCTCGGCGCATCCACCGAGGGGCGCGCCACGGCTCGCACGATCACGGGCGTGGCCAACCTCGCCTTTCTCTGTCTTGTGCTGAGCGGTCTGGTGCTCTGGTTTCCCCGACGCCTGACGCGTCCGCAGCTGCGCGCGGTCACCTGGTTCCGACGCGGGCTGCGCGCGAAGGCACGCGACTTCAACTGGCATAACGTAGTAGGTATCTGGTCGTTTGTCCCCCTCGTGCTGATCGCCTCGTCGGGCGCCGTGATCTCCTACAGCTGGGCCGTGGACCTGCTCTATCGGGTGGCGGGCGACGCACCCCCGTCGGCCACCCCGCGCAACGCCGCGCCTCCGGCGCCGGTCGTCGGAGACCCTCGCGTGCGCGGCGACGGCGCTCCATCGATCTCGCTCGAGCATCTCGACGGACTGGTCACCACGGCGGCCACCCGCCTCGCCGACTGGCACAGGATCACCATCGCCCTTCCGACCGACGTCGAGGCGCCGGTCAACCTGGTGATCGATCGGGGCACCGGCGGACAGCCGCAACGGCGCGCGACGCTCAGACTCGATCCGGCCACTGGTCGCGAGGTCGCGTGGGTTCCGTTCGACTCGCTGACCCGCGGCCTACGAGCGCGCTCGTTTATGCGCTACGCCCACACTGGCGAGTACTTCGGCATCTTCGGGCAGACCGTGGCCGGACTCGTCACGTTGGCGACAACACTCCTCGTGTGGACCGGCCTCGCCCTTGCCTGGCGCCGGCTGATCCGTCGCGACCGCACCGAACGGCCGCGCGAGTCGCTCGAGCGCGCCGCCTAACGCCAGTCGTCTTCTCGTCTTCTCGTCTTCTCGTCTTCTCGTCTTCTCCTAGATCATCGCCCGCCGCTTCAGCAACGCATATTGCGCGACCACCGCTTCGGCGGCCCCCGCCGGCGGGACGTCGAGCACAACCACGCCACGGGCGCGCATCTCCGCCAGCGCACCGTCGCGCGACTGCAGCAGTTCCTCCGCGGCGGCGCGTTCGTACGCTTCAAGCACGGTGGCCGGCCGCGCCGCTGCGAGTCGATCGAGCGCGGGATCACGCAGCGCCACCGCCAGCGGGAGGTGGCGCGGGCGCAACGACCCCAGCTGCGCCACCAGGGCCTCGCTTGCGGTCCGGTCGACCACATCGGTGAAGATGACCGTGAGGGCACGCTTGCGATTGCGTTGCGACAGGTAGGCAAACGCTGCGGGGTAGTCCGGCTCCACGAGCGATCCGCGTACGGTGGCCAGCACATCGAGGATGCCCCGCAGCGCGCGACGCCCACGCGCCGGTGCGAGGTACTGTTCAATGCGGTCGCTGAAGACCATCAGTCCGACGTTGTCGTCGTGCTCGACGGCGGAGTGCGCCAGCTGCAATGCCGCCTCGACGACGAACTCGAGTCGCGCGCGTCCCTCGTGCTCAGCGGTGAGCATGCGCCCCGCGTCGAGGGCGATGAGGACCTGCTGCCGGCGCTCGTCCTCGAATTGCCGAGCCATCGCCTTGCCTCGTCGCGCGGTCGCCTTCCAATCGATCGTGCGCGTATCGTCGCCGGGCACCCACTCCCGCAAGCTCTCGAAGACGCGCCCCTCGCCCAGCCGGCGCACGTTGCGTAAACCCGCCTCGCGTCGACGTTGTGCCTGCGTCGGGAGGGCGCGCAGCGATGCCCCCACCAGCGTGGGATACACGGTCACCTGCCACGGCGTATCGAGCGCCAGTTGGCGCCAGGCCAGCTTCCACGGCGAGGCGACCCGCAGGTGCAACGTGCCGCTCCCCCCCTTGCCGCGGGCGACCGGTCGCACGCGGCGGGATTCGAGCAGCGGTGACGTGGGCGAGATCGTGAGCGTGCGCTCGATTCCGTCCGGCATGGTCAGGAGCGGCGGAAGTGCCTCTACGACGCGCACGACCGCGCGCCGCGTGAGATGCGACCGCCAGCGATAGAGCACCGGGAGCGTCCGACCCATCGAGAAAGCGGGCGGCGCCTCGCGATGCACCTCGAACGCGTCGCGACCGATTCCCCACGCGCGCCATCCGTCCACGAGGAGCAGCAGGAGCCATCCCACGTCGAGCACCACCAGCCACAACGCTGCCGACGACCAGCGCAGCGCAAGCGGCGCCACCATCGCCAGCATTGCGGCTCCCGCCAACCAGCGGCGCGCGGGGAGAATCACGCCCTCTCCCTCCTCGTCACGCGCGCGGCGCCTCGACACGCTCGAACAGCGACTGTATCGCCGCATCGGGTGTCACTCCCTCGAGCTCCAGCTCGGGAGCGACCTGCACACGATGGCGCAGCACCGCCGGCGCCAGCGACTTCACGTCGTCCGGCACGACGAAGTCGCGCCCATCGAGCAGCGCCGAGGCCTGCGACAATGTCAGCAGGGCGACCGATGCGCGGGGCGACGCGCCTAACGTGAGAGTCGGCGTGTCGCGGGTGATGCGAACCAGCGTCGTGATATATGCCACGAGCGCCGGATCGACACGCACGCGGCGTGTCGCGCGGCGTATCGCCTCGAGCCCGGCCCCGTCCATCACGCGTTCGATCCCGTACGTGTCCGGCGTGGCGGCGTCGAAGCCGTCGAGCACACGGTCGAGCATCCCGTGCTCGGCCGCGATCGGCGGATAGCGCAGCAGGACCTTCACCAGGAAGCGGTCGAGCTCCGCCTCGGGGAGTGGGTAGGTCCCCTCGAACTCGATCGGGTTCTGCGTCGCAAAGACGGTGAAGCCCGCGGGTAGCGCACGGGTATCGCCATCGACGGTGACCGCGCGTTCCTGCATCGCCTCGAGCATCGCCGCCTGCGTCTTGGCGGGGGCGCGGTTGATCTCATCGCCGAGTACGAGGTCGGCAAAGAGCGGCCCCGCACGAAAGCTGAACTCCCCGCGTGCGCCGAGGAAATTGACGCCGGTGATGTCCGACGGCATGAGGTCGGGCGTGAACTGGATGCGTCGAAAGGTGAGGCCGAGCGAGGCGGCCAGCGCGCGCACGAGCAGCGTCTTGGCGGTCCCGGGCGGTCCTTCCAGCAGGACGTGTCCACGCGCCATGAGCGCGAGCAGCGCCTCGCGGATCGGCGCACTCTGCCCGAGCACTACGCGTTCAAGCTGCGAGGCCACGCTTTGCGCCGCCTCGGAGTGGGAGCGAACGTCGGACGCGCTCAGGGGCGAAGGGATTGCCACAGGTCCTCCACGGCGTTGGCGGCGCTCAGCACCGCAGTCTCGGACTCAGGATGATCGGCCAAACGCTCCAGGCGCTCGGCATATACCTGCACTTGCTCGTTGGGGGCACGCGCCCGCAGCGCGGCGAGCCACCGGCGCCAATCATCGCCGTTGGCCGACGTGGCCGACTGCACCGGCGACAATCGCCGTCGCAAGCCGCGCACCATCGCGCCGACCGCTGTGCGGTGACCGCGCGAGGCCGCCAGCGCCGTCGCGAGCGCGCGCACATGCTCGAGCGATGAGCGTCTGGTCCGCGGAATCAACGCGCGAACCGGTCCGAAGCGGAACGCCCCCGCCAGCAACGCGATGAGCCCCACCCCGCACCACTGCCACACCATCCAACCGAGCGGATTGCGACGGCTCCAGGCGAGGACAACCGCTGCCATCGATCCGCCTTCCGCGTAGCCTTGATGATACTCGTCGAAGACGAGGCGCCCACGACGCGGCAGCACCGCCTCGACCACCAGCGCGCGTATTGTACCGGCACGCAACGCGCGGTTGCGGACCACGGCCGCGTCGCTGATCAACACCACCGATCGCGCAAACGGGGCAATGGTCAAACGTACCATCGCCAGGCGTCCACCCGTGCTCATCAACAGCGTATCCGTGGCGACGACCCTGAGCGAGGGACAAGAGTCGGCTCGCCCGTCGATCGGATCGGTGGCACGTACCTGCTTCCGTTGGGTGCGTGCGGTGTCGGCGCGCGCGATGCCGACGCGTGCGACACCGGAATCGAGCGACCGTCTCACACCGGGGGAATCAACGGAAGGCTCGATTGTGGCGTCGTGTGCGGCATTGGTCACGGAATCGCCGGCGGCTGCGACGAGGTAGTCGTGCACAAACACCGATGCGCTGTCGGTCGCGGCCCCGGGGATCATGACCTGGGCGGAATCGAGCACCCACGGCTGGATGCGATACCCGAAACAGGTCACGAGCGAGTTGGTGCTCCGTCCGGCGAGGACGAGGTCGGCTCCACCCCGCTGCGTCGGCAGTCGGGCGAGGGCGGCACGCTCTGCCCGTGTCGTGGCAATCAGTGGGGCGAGCAAGGCAATGGTTGTCGGACCCGCCGATCCAGCGCCGGGCGCCGCGACCCATGCCGTCAGCAGCTGGGGCCGCGACCGCCAGCGGGTCACGGAGAGACCCAAACGTTCAGCAGCGTCCGCGAGGGCGCGCGACCCCTCTCGTCCGGCGTTGAACGAGGACGCACGTCCGTCGACATCGTCGTCGCTCCGGGCGCGCGTCCCGGTCGCAAAGGCGAGAAGAATCAGCGTCACCGCCGCCCCGCCAGCAATCGCCAGCTCAGTGCGAGGGCGCATACCGCTCCGTGGTCGCTGCAGCGCGCCACCTGTCGTACAACGCACGGTCGAGCGGAACGCGCGCAAAGGCGTGGGCGTACATCGCGCCCACAAGCTCGCGCAACGCCCGGCGCCCATCCTCGTGCAGCGCCGGGTCCCGCGCGTACTCGCTCGGCGTCTTGCTGGGGTGGAAGGAGAGCAGCCGGCGTCCGTCCAGCTCGAGTACGAGCCGCAGGAAGTCGGCCTGCATCGCGGCGACGAACTGTTCGTCTCGTGCCAGGCGCGCGGCTTCGTGCGCGTACCATGCGGCGTCGCGCGCAGTCGTCGGGGGACCTTGCGCCACCGTCGGAGTTCCACGACTTCCGCCACGAACGGTTCGCACCGCTATCCATGCGGCGTGCGCGATGATCGCACCGAGGATCGCCACCAACACCCAGCCCAGGAGGCGGAATGCGTCGGGATTCCGCTCGTGCAGACGGGCGAGATTGTCCCCGACGATGCGCCACAGTCGACGTGCGGCCCCGAACGGATCCTCACGCGTTTCCCATCGATATACAGGAGACGCAAAGACGGAATCGAGCGTGGCGCGCAGCGTGTCGGCGCGGGAGGCTGCCACGCCTTGGAGCACCGTCACCCCTGCTGCAGCGACATCGCGAGCCGCTCGAGGTCGAACCCTTCCTTGCGCACCCGGAGGTCGTAGTACAGCACCGTGCTTAACGCATAGAAAAACGGGTACACCAGGATCTGCAGCAGCGACTGCACGATCAGCACGGCGACCACAAGCGTCGCCTCACTTACGCTGTTGAGCGTCGCGCCAACGGCGAACGCGCTGAGCGCGGCGCCGGGAATAAGCAGGAGCAGGAACGCAACGACGAGCGCGCCGAAGACCTTTCCGCGATAACCTCGCGTGAGCTCCCAGCTGCGCCGCATCGCCGGTGTCCCACCGCGAAGATCCTCAAGAACGAGCGCCGACGGCGTGAGCAGCAGGCCGCACGCCGCGATGATTCCCGGAACGATGAAGACCACGAAGCCGAGCCCTACCACGAGTGACATCTGCACCGAGGTGCCGATCAACCGACCCATGAAGGGGGTGGATCGCAGAAAGGCTTCCTGCGGCGTTATGCTCGCCCCGAGATACGTCTCGGCGACTACGAAGGTTGAGGCGGCGGTGCCGATCGCGCTGAGGACGAGGGTGAGTCCGATACTCAGCGCCCACAGCGTCAGGTGCTGCGTGACTCCACCTGCGGCTTGCACGTACACACTGAGCGCGAGCGGGACGGTTTGTGTGAAGACAGAGATGAAAAGCAGGGAGGGAAAGAGTCGTCGATAGATCCCGAATGACGTGTCGAGAACCTCTCCCAGTGACAGCGGACGGAGCACGGGCACCAACATGTAGTTCCTCCTCACGGCGACCCGACGAATCCCACCAACTTCAATACTCACGACTGCGCGCCGGCTTTGGAAGCGCCGCTCCGCTCCGTATGTTGCAGGAGAATGCCCTGGGCGCAAGCGCCCGGGTGGCACTCCTCCCGATTCGCGAGGCCGCCCCGCCGTATGTCTCTCCCGCCCGACTATCGGCAGCACCTGGAGGTCGAGACCCCGGAACACGTCGTCATCGACTACGAGATCGCGGGGCTCGGGAGCCGATCGCTGGCGGTCCTGATCGACTCGGCAATCATCGCGTTCCTCATCTTCGCGCTGCTGATCGTCACGCTTGTGCTCTCTGACCAGTTGGGAGAAACCTTCACACCGGTCGTCGGGTTGTCGCTGTTCGCCCTGATCTGGGGATACTTCGCCCTGTATGAGGGATTCCGAGACGGGCAGACGCCGGGCAAGCGGTGGATGGGGATTCGTGTCATCCGCGACACGGGCCACCCGGTGACCATGGGCGAAGCCGCGACGCGCAACCTGCTTCGCGTGATCGACTTTCTCCCGCCTCCCTACTTGTTAGGCATCCTCTTCATCGCCTTCCATCCGCGCGGCAAGCGGCTGGGCGACCTGGTCGCCGGGACGGTGGTTGTGCGCGACCAGCCGATCGTCGCCCCCGCCGCCGACCTCGACGAGGCGCTGTCGACCGAGGTCGCGGGAGCGCCGCAGCTGAGTGAGGAGGAGTTCCGCGTCCTCCGCGAGTTCGTCGGGCGATCCCCGCAGCTCCCCCGCGAGGTTCGGTTGCGGCTGGCCACGCAGCTGACGACACGCATCGCCGACCGATACCCGGTGCGCCAGGGCGATCCGGTGGCCTTCGTGCGCGCGGCCTGGCGCGACGAGGCCTCGCGACGACGTGGACGATTTGCGAGTCGAAGCGCGTCGGGACCGAAGGGAGCGACCGCTGGTGCGGGAGTCGCGCGAGGTGCACCGCCCGGAGCCGGACGAGGCAGCTCGGTCGTGATGGAACGGCTTGTGGCGCGAAAGTCGACCCGTTGGGACGAGTTTGGCGCCCTCGCTGACCGTGCGTCGCGCGGCGGCCTCGATGCGCTCGACGCCGACGAGCTTCCGGACTTCGCGGCCCGCTATCGGGAAGTCGCGGCCGACCTCGCGCGCTCCCGCACCTACGGCGCAGACCCGCTCGTCCGGGTGCGATTGGAACGCCTGGTGGCCGCCGGGCACAACCTGCTCTATCGCGACGACCACAAGAGCTGGCGACGCATCGGCCAGCTGGTGGCATTCGAGTTTCCGGCGGCGGTCGTGTCGTCATGGCGGACCGTCCTGCTCGCCATGCTCGCCTTCTCTATCCCTGCACTCGGCGGCTACGCCACCCTTCGCGAGCGCCCCGCTCTCGCCGAGCAGGTGCTCCCGGCGGTCCTGCTCGAGCGCGCCGAGGACGGACGCCGCGCGTTGGCCGAGGGGCGCGGGTATGCCAGCACCGAAGCGGCGAAGCGCGCGGGCGTCGCCTCGTTCATCATCACGAACAACCTCAGCGTCGCCTTCACCTGTTTTGCCGGCGGTGTCGTCGGCGGCGTAGGTTCACTCCTGTCGCTGGCCTTCAATGGTTTGTCGATCGGTGCCGCGTCGGCGCACTTCCAGAACAGCGGACTGTTGGGCTACCTCTGGACCTTCGTGGCTGGGCATGGTGTGCTGGAACTCTTCGCCATCTGGTGCGCGGGAGCCGCTGGATTCATGCTAGGCATGGCGGTGCTGCGCCCCGGCCTCTACTCCCGTCACGATGCCCTCATCCTCAACGGACGTGTCGCCGTGCGGCTGGTCGGAGCGTCGATCGTCCTCCTTCTCGTTGCCGGAACGATCGAGGGGTTCCTCTCAACCAGCAGCGCACCAATGAGGGTAAAGGTTGCGGTCAGCGTGGCCAGCGCCGTCCTGCTCGCCGCCTATCTCGCGAACGGTGCGCGCGCGCTCCGCGGCGTTGCGCTACCGCCAGCGTCCTGACGCGTCGCGACGCAGGAATCGCGTCACACTGATCGCCGTCAGGAAGGTCGCGTCATGCGACACGACGACGAGGGTGCCGTCGTATTCCAGCAGCGCGCGCTCCACGGCCTCGACGCTGTCGAGGTCCAGATGGTTCGTCGGCTCGTCCAGGAGGAGGAGGAGTGGGGGCTGGGGTGCGTGCAGGCGTGCCGCCATCGCGCCGCGTAGCGCTTCGCCGCCGCTGAGGCTCGCCACCGGCTGCAAGGCGCTGTCGCCACGAAAGAGAAAGGCGGCGAGCGCCTGCCGCGCGAAGCCTGCCGTTGCCTCGGGATTGTAGGTGAGGAAGTTCTCGAGCAGCGACGCGCCGGGAAGGGGCCAGGCGACCTTTTGGTCGAGACAGGAAATCCGGTCCACCGGAATCCCGAAGGCCAGCCGCCCGGCGGTGGGCTGGAGCACCCCCGCCATCAGCTGCAAGAGCGTCGACTTCCCCGAGCCGTTGTCGCCGACGAGCGCCAGTCGATCCCGACCCATGAGGGAGAGCTCAAGATCGGTCACCAGCGGCTCGGCGTCGTTGGCGTAGCCGAAGGCGAGGGCGCTTGCCTGCAGCACGCGCTTGTTCCGACGCAGCCCAGTCGGGGGCAGCGCGAAGGAGAGCGTCGCGCGCTCCTCCACGCGCTGCTTGGCAGCGACCAGTCGTGCGCGCTGATCGTGGAGCAAGCGGGTCCCTTCCGCCGCGAGTCGCGCGCTCGTGACGTCGCTGCGGTCGCGCTTCGCATTGAGCACCAGCTTGGGCTGGCTTCCATCGTCGCGCGACCGGCGCCCCCTCGCGTCCTGCCGCGCCTTGCGCTCGCGCGTTGCTTGCACCTCACGGGCAGTGCGCTTGAGGGCCAGTTCGGCGGAGCCGAGATCGCGCGCTGCTGCCGCGAGTTCAACCTCGCGCTGCGTGCGGTATTCCTCGAATCCGCCGCCGTACAGTCGAACCCCCAGGGACGACAGCTCGACGATGCGCTCCATCTGTCCCAGCACCGATCGATCGTGGCTGATCACGAGGAGCCCGTGCGGCCATTCCTCGATGACGCGGGCGAGCGCCGCACGAGCCGCTGCATCGAGGTGGTTGGTCGGCTCGTCGAGCACGAGCAGGTCGGGTGCTTCCAGCAGCAACGCGGCCAGCGCGAGACGTGTCCCTTCCCCCCCACTCACCCGACCGAGCGCCCACTCGAGGGCGAGTCCACCAAGTCCGACGCGCGCAAGCATTGCCGAGGCTCGTTCTCGCAGGTCCCACTGTGTGCCGACGCATTCGACGTCGCCCGCGTCTCCACGCCCCGCGAGCAATCGGTCCAGCGCGGCAAGCGGCGCCGCGATGCCGAGCAGTGCCGCGACGGTCATCTCACGCGCAGGCACGGCGTCCTGCCGGAGATACCCGACGCGACCATGACGGGTGATGCGCCCGGTCGTCGGGGCCAGATCGCCGGCGATGATTCGCGCGAGCGTGCTCTTCCCGGTGCCGTTCGCGCCGACGATCCCGGTCCGCTCGTCCGCGAACGCGAGGGTCACGTCGTCGAAAAGCCGGCGCCCGTCGGGGAGCGCGAAGCCGAGCTGGTCGACCGCGACATGGAAGGGTGCCCTCGCCACGCCCAACGCCTCCAGTCATGAGGGTTAAACAACGAACGGCGCCCTGCGGCGCCGTTCGACGTACGTTGCCCGCGCGGCGTCAGGGCACGATGCCCGCTGCCGCCTTCGGTACTGCGTAGTTCCACGACTGCAACGGCAACGTGCGCTGCCGCGGGTACACCTCGTCGAGCGTATTCCCGTCGTAGAGGCGACCGTTCACCATGACCATCGCGATGCTGTTCGTATTGCGAATGTCGGCGAGCGGATCGCGGTCGAGCACCTGCAGGTCGGCCAGCTTCCCGGCCTCGAGCGACCCGACGTCTTGCGCGAGCCCGATCGCTTCCGCCCCGACGATCGTGGCGGCCCGCAGCGCGTCGTGCTGCGATAAGCCTCCGCTCTGGAGCAGCCAGATCTCCCAGTGCATCCCCAGGCCTTGCAGCTGACCATGCGATCCGACGCCAATCCGTCCGCCGGCGGCCACCGTCTTGGCGACGTCCTGCGCATGCTGCCACATCGCATACTCCTCCTTCACCGCGAATCCCGCGGGGCCGGGGGCGTTGCCGAGTCCGCGGCGCCGAATCTTGCCATCGAAGTCGACCGGATGCGTGAAGTGCCGCAGCTTCGTATCGCCCATCAGGTCCTCGGACTGGTAGAACCATCCCTCGCCGAAGGGACCGCCGTACTCCACGATAAGCGTCGGCGAGTTAGTCACCTGCGTCGCCTTGTACCATTCGAAGACATCCTGGTACTTTGGCGTGATCGGGAGCGTGTGCTCGATGCCGGGATAGCCATCGATCCCGTGCGTCATGTTGAGCTTCTCGTCCAACCCGCCCTCGGTCGTCGGCATGATGCCGAGTTCCCTCGCGGCCATGATGATCCACTGCCGCTGCTGGCGGTTCCCGCTCATGTACATCTTGAGCGTCTTGGTATCGTAGTACTTCGCGTAGCGTGACAAGATCTGGCGCGCGTGGTCCAGATCGCGCACCGGTTCACCAGCGAAGACGCCAGGCCCGGTGGTGTAGATGCGCGGGCCGATCATGTCGCCCATCTGGACGCGGTCGCCGTACGTCATGAAGTCGGTCGTCCCCGTCTGCGGGTCGCGGGTCGTCGTCGTCCCGTAGGCGAGTGTCGCGAGGTACTGCCAGGTCTGCGTGTTGTGGACCTGCGGCGTGAGCCACTGCGGATGGTAATGCGTATCGACGTAACCGGGAATGATCGTCTTCCCCGAGACATCGATGACGCGGGCATCCGCCGGGACCGCCACGCTGCCACGCGCGCCGATCGCGACGATGCGATTGTCGCGCACCACGACGTCGGCGTTCTCGATGATCTCGTTCCCCTTCATCGTGATCGCCCGTGCACCGCGGAAGACAACGGTTCCGCGCGGCGTATCGCGCGTGGTCGCCACGGGGATGCGCATCTCGACCGGCTTGTAGCCCGGCTTTTCCTTCTTGGTCGTGTCCGCCTTGGCGATCGAGTCGGCGCGGGCGACACTGTCCTTCTTCGTCGAGTCGGCGCGGATCGCCGCCTTCACCCGCCCATCGGCCTTGAGCGAATCGTCGACGACCCTGGCGCGGTCGAGGTCGAACGTCCAGACGGCATTGCCTAACGACCAGTGTACCTTCCGGCCGTCGCGCGACCAGGTCGGGAACTCGCCGCCGATCTCATTGAGCTTCCGCACCGGGACCGCGGCTGCCTCGGGGGCCGCCACCGAGATGGTCGGGGCGGTCGCGCCGACCTGCGGAACCGTCACGAGATAGAAGTCCATCCCGACCATCGCCAGCGCGTGATCACCGTTCGGTGCCATCAGGATGAGGTCCGCCGCTGGAGGCATCGGTGGGTTCGGCTCGGCCTCATCGAGGTGTGACGGCCATTGGGTGCCGGCGGCCGGACGCGCGGCGCGTCCCCCGATCCAGCTGCGCGCAACCTGCCGATCGATGCCGGCGTCGAGCGTGCCGGGATTGCCCCCCCCTCCCTGCATCGGCCCGGTCACCTTGAGGTGCGTCTTGAGGTCGGTCCCATCCCAGCGGAACGAGACCAGGCCGTCGCGTCCGCCGTAGGCGAAAATGCGCTCCGCATTGTTGGTGAAGTGCGGAGCTGCCATCCCTCCGGTGGGCATGATCACCGTCGGACTGCCACCCGCCGCCGGGAACCAGACGAAGTCGGCCGCGGCCGGTCCGAAGAAGGCGCCCCCCGCCTCCTGCATTTCCCGCGCGGCGGCACGCACTCCGACGATCCGGTCGCCGGCGGGCGACCAGGCGAGGTCGGTGTACAGCGCACCGGTGGCGATCGGCTGCGTGGTCCACACGCGTCGTGCGTCAAGCGTCGCGCGCACGATGCCGCCTCCTTGCGCGTCGTTCCACGTCACGAACGCGAGCGATTTGCCGTCGGGTGACCAGACGGGTCCGAACTCACCGACCTCCGACTTGCTCACGCGCTCCGGCGTCCCGGTCGGCAGCGCGACGACATAGACCCGATCGAGCGATGAGAAGGCGAGCTTCGTTCCATCGGGCGACGGTGCGATGTCGCGCACCTGCTTCGCGGTGAAGGCGGAGGCGGTGTCGACCCGCCAGCTGAACTTCACCTCCGGCCCCATCTCCAGCTTCACCTCTGCTTCGAAGGGAATCCGGGTGGGCGCGGACTTGTCGACCGGGACGCGCCAGATCTCGCCGCCGTACGTGACGATGATCGCCTTCGAATCGGGGGTGAACGAATAGCCCGGATAGGCGTCCATCGGTGCGCGCGACTCGGTTTCGTCGCGCTGCACAGGATACGCGAGCCAGTCTTCCTGCTGGGTCTCGAGGTTGCGCAGCCGGATACCGGTCTTGGTCTCGAACCGGGCCGCGTAGGTCAGGTACTTGCCATCGGGGGAGAGCGCGGGGCGGAACGCCGAGCCGAAGCGCGTCGACATCTGTGACGTGCGCCCCGTTTCCTTGTCCCACACGTAGAGCTGGTACTGCGGACCTATCGCGTTGTACTGCCAGTCGCCCATGCGGGCGCTGAACCAGAGGTAGCGCGGATCCTTGCCGTAGGCGGCGCCGAGCATCTTGAGCTGCGGCGGGGGAGCGGGCTGCGCGCTGAGCGCGATCCCCTTGCCACCCTCGACGTTGTACATCCAGAGCTTGGCTGTCCCGAAGAGCGCCCCCGACCGCGACGCCACGATGTACTTGCCATCCGGCGTCCATTCGGGGGAGACGTACTGGTCGTCGTTTCCCTTCGTGAGTTGGGTCGTGTCCTTCCCGTCGAGCGACATGATCCACAGGTTCTCGCCCCCGCTCCGGTCGGAGACGAAGACGACCCGCTTGCCATCGGGCGAGATGCGCGGCTGCACGTCGTAGGCCATCCCGCTCGTCAGGCGCGTCGCTCGACCGCCCGCGACGGGAAGGGCGTACAGGTCGCCTAACAAGTCGAAGACGATTCGCTGGCCGTCGGGTGAGACGTCCAGCGAGAGCCAGGTCCCCTTCGTGGTGGTGAAGGTGTGGGTCCGGGCGGTCTTGAGCGGGAGGGTCACGGCAGCCGCGCCGTCGCCGCCGGGCGCTCCTCCCTGTGCCAGCACGAGGGGAGAGGAAGCCGTGAGTGCAAGCGTGGCGAGGGACAGGGAGACGCGAACGTTCATCGAGGAGCCCCGCAGATGGTCGCAGGTGGGGGGGGCGAGCGGGCGACGGTGCCCGACGCATCGCACAAGCATACGGACGAACCGCTCCGTTGTGCCAGAGTTGCGGCGATGGTTCGGTGGGCCGGTGCGAGGGGTCGCGGACGCGCAACAGGTGGACGCGTCGCCTCGCGCCCGGTAGGTTTTCCCCCTGCAGAATCCGCCGGTGCCCCGCGCGCCGACGCGCGGCGTGTGAGCCGCGCGCGTGCCACGCCTTCAACCCGACAGGCAGCCGACGATGAAGCGCCAACGCGGTCGGATCATCCCGATAGTGATAGCACTGGGTGCGGTGTGGTTCATCACCCGCAACCGCGAGACGTCTGAGTCGCCCTCGATCGACGGCGCCCCGGACACCGGCCGCTACGTCGCGACAGTGCAACAGGGGCTGGGGGCGTCGGTCGCGATTCTCCTGGACCAGTCGGGTTCGATGAAGGACCGACCCGCGAGTGGAGGGGAGGAGCGAAAGTACCGGATCGCCCGTCGCGCGCTGGCGGAGGTGCTGGCGCAGACCGATTCGTTCGTCTCCCGTCAGCCGGGCTTTCTGGTGAACGTGGGGCTCTACACGTTCGACAGCGACGTCGAGACGGTACTTCCCATCGCCCCGTTCAACCGTCAGGCGCTCGACCACGCCCTTGAGCAGCTTAGATCGCCCCGCGGGAGCACCGCCATCGGTGACGCGATGTCGGTCGCAACCGCGGACCTGTATCGCGCCGGTACGATCCGGAAGTACCTGCTCGTCGTGACCGACGGCGAGAATACGACGGGACGCGCGCCGGAGTCGGTCGCTCGTGAGATCGCGCGGCGGAGCGAGGGGGCGGTGAAGGTCTTCCTCGTCGCCTTCGACGTCGATGCAGAGAAGTTCGCCTTTGTGAACGACGTCCGGGGCACGGTTATCGAGGCTCGCAACGCCAGCGCGCTGCGGGCCGGACTCGACACGCTGTATCGCGGCCGAATCCTCGCGGAGGCCATGGACGCTGGCGAGACGCTTCCGCTCCTCCCGCCATCCGACCGCAGCACACCCGCCGGAGCCGCCCCCGCGACTCCCCCTTCCCGTCCCCGGTAACTCGACACCATCATGGGCAAGATATTCACGGCCATCAGCGCCTTCTTCAACAAGTTCGCCAACGCCCTCTGGGAGGC
>JBDTUA010000044.1:0-21048 GCA_040007995.1 Gemmatimonadota bacterium
CTGAGGTTCCCCGACACGCCCGAGGATTCCGTCACGCGCACGATCAGCGCGATCGAGGCAACGTCGGCCGCCGGCGCCGGGATCGTCTGTTTTCCCGAGTGTTACGTACCGGGGTATCGCGGCATCGACACGAAGGTCCCACTACCCGACGCGCCCTTCCTCGAACGCGCATGGGAGCGGATCGCCGTGCAGGCCGCGCGCGAGCAGGTGACCGTGGTGCTGGCGACGGAGCGCGTCGTCGATGAAGGATTGCGGGCTACGGCACTGGTGATCGGCGCCGACGGGACCCGGAGCGGCTTTCAGGACAAGGTGCAGATCGATCCATCCGAGGAAGGGACGTACGTGCCCGGGACGGGTCGCGCGCTCTTCGCGTCAGGTCCCCTCCGCTTCGGGGTGGCGATCTGTCATGAGGGATGGCGGTATCCGGAGACGGTGCGATGGGCCGCGCGGCGAGGAGCGCACGTGGTCTTTCATCCGCACTATCACGTTGCGGAGCCGGGATCGTTCCGCCCGTCGTCGTACGGTGATCCGGCCAACACCTTCCACGAGATGGCCGTGTTGTGCCGCGCGGCGGAAAACAGCTGCTATTTCGCGACGGTGAACTACGCCGGAGTGGGGTCGCCAACGACATCGGCCGTTGCGAGCCCGGATGGCACGCTGCTCTGCTACCAACCGTACGGCGTTGAAGGACTGCTGGTGGCCGACATCGATCTCGACCTGGCGACGGGGTTGCTGGCCTCGCGATACTCGCCGATGGACTGAGCGCGGGGCGTCGTCGAGAGGGGTCACCCGCAGTACATGGCAACCGGTGATTTGACGGCGTGCGGATCCTCGCGTAGCGTTGCGCGCGTACGACCGGATCGCTGACGCGCGGCGAACGCGGCGCACAGCATCCGGTCCCGTTGATGACGCGATGGTCACGCTGGTAGCGCAGTTCACGATCAAGGCCGGCGCAGTGTCGCGCGCCATGAAGCTCGTCAACGCGGTGCGGCAACACGCCGACCATGAGGAGCCCGGGACGCTCCTCTACCTGGTGCACCGGACCCTCGACGAGAATCAGAAGAAGACGCGCACGCTGCTCTTCTACGAGTGCTATCGCGACCAGAGGGCGCTCACCGCACACCTGACGGGCAGTTCCTGGAAGGCGCTGGTGAAGGCCTGGGGCCAGTGTTTCGAGGGGAGCGTCTCCAACATCGCGGTCACGAAGGTGCGGCGCATCGGCGGCTTCGTGCACCTCGAGGTGCCATAGGCACGTATGAACTCCGCTCGTGGGTCGGTGCTCGCACTGGTCGTCCTCGTCGCGTGCATCCTCGGTCTCTATTCGCAATCAGCGCTCCTCGCGACGGGATCGCCGCTCGTCGTCGTCCAGCTCCTGGCCGTCGCCCTCATGGTCTGGGCGCGCATCACCTTCGGCATGCGAAGCTTTCACGGCGCTGCGAACCCCACGGATGGCGGATTGGTGACGACGGGACCCTACGCACTCGTCCGACATCCGATCTACGCGTCGATCCTGCTCTTCATCTGGCCCGGAATCGCAGCACAGCCGTCGCTGCTCAGCGTGGCGCTTGGGGTACTTGCCATCGCCGCGATTGGCGTGCGGATCGCGGCCGAGGAACTACTCGTGATCGCGCGCTACCCCGACTATGCGGCGTACGCGGCGAAGACCAAGCGACTGATTCCCGGCCTGTACTAAGGGACCGGGCGACTGCGAAGCGAGGCGCGCGGCTGAACCGCCGTGCCCGAACGACTATGGCTCGCCTTCGCCCGGATCGTACTCGAACGGAGGGCCGACCGTGCGCCCCTTGTGCAAGGGCGACGGGATGCGCATCAACGCTTCGGCCTGATAGCGCAGTTCGTACATGATCGCGGCGCCGTCGCGCAGCGCGTCCGGCGTCCCGGTGAACGCGCATTGTAGCTGACGGAGCAGGCGGGTGTAGATCCGGTTGAACTTCACCATCTGACGATGGATCGTCGGATGCCCGAGGTAGTCCCGACTCCGCGGATTGGGATGCATCGGGAGCACGGCGCTCCAGTCCACGGGAAGCTCATCGCCGGTGGGACCGGTCTGCGGTGTGTCGGTCGAGAGGAAGCGGCGCCCCTGCCGCAGTTCCTCAAAGCGGAAGTAGTGCGCGAGTTCGTCGACGTCGTTGAACTGCGCGTCGCCATCGACGATGGAGTGATCGAGGCCCTCGCCCTGCTCGGTGATCTCGTGCAGCGCATGCAGCGCGCTCTCGAGGTCATGCACGACGATCACATCGCCGCCACCGCCGTAGTACCACATCCCCGGGGGGACCTGCCGGTTCGTCTTGCCGCTGAAGACCTTGGCTTCGCCCAGTTCAGCGGTGAGGTCGATGAGCGCCTGCTCGACCGCTTCGTAGAACTGCCCTATGGTGGCGAACCGGTTGCCCTGCGGCTTCGCGCCGGGGGGCGACGGCTTCTCGATGCGGAGGAAGATCTCCACCGCTTTCCCGGAGAGCGGGAGGAGTTCGACCTTGAAGCGGTCGTCGGAGTGCGGGAGGGGCCCCGGGAAGCGGGGGACGAACGACTTGTGATCGACATGCGGCGTGCCGCCGACGGCGTTGAGGACGTTGGCAGCCAGCGCCAGGTGCAACATCTCCTCCATGACGACGCTACGCAGCAGCGTCGCCGCCTCGGCGTTGCTCCCGCTCGGGATGGAGTAGAGCGCGCACAGGTACGGGGGAATTGTCGCGTGCTCGACCTCCATCGCCCATTTCAGGTGGCGACGCAGGCTGGGGAGCGAGTCGATGGCCATGGTCCCGTCCTCAGCCCAGCTGGGTGAGCATGTCGTCGGCGGCCATGAGGGCCATCGCGACGGCGGTGAGGGTGGGATTCGACGCGCCAACCGTCGGCATCCCCCCACACCCAACGACATAGAGGTTCTCGTGGTCCCAGCTGCGCGAATTACGGTTGGTGACCGAGTCGGTGCGGCTGATTCCGATGCGGTGCGTCCCCATGTGGTGCCCCGACCCGTAGAACGAAAGCGGCACCTCCTGCCCCGACTCTGTGCGATAGGTCATGTAGCCCGGGGACTGCGGGGTGAAGTGGGTGAAGATGTTCGCCTGGCCTATCCCCATCGCATGAAAAAGCGAATCGGAAATCTTGTTGGCGGCGACCATGCCGGCGCGCGTGTAGTCGGAGACGTTATAGTGGATGACCGGGCGGTAGCAGCCGATCGGATCGACGAAGTCGCGGCCGATGGTGACGCGGTTGGCCGCCTCCGGGAGTTGCTCGAGCACGTAGCCGACGCGCAGCTGGCGGGGCACCTGGTCAGACAGCGCGTGGCGCAACTTCTTTCCGAAGACGTTTGCGGCGGCCGCTTCCTGCACATTGGAGTTGGGGGGGAAGGTCGCGATGTCCCACCCCCAGTTCCCGAGGTCGATGCGGGCCGCAGCGAAGTCGCGGCGGAACGGGCCGTCGCGAAACGAAGGGATCTCCGACGTCTGTCCCGGACCGCGGAACGCTCCAACCGGTGTGGGGTTGAGCGCCCACGTGAGGAAGAACGGATGGTCCATCAGGTTCCGCCCGACCTGGTCGCTCGAGTTGGCAGCCCCTGAAGCGAGGAGGAGCTTCGCGCTCTCGACGGCGTGCGCAGCGACGATGTAGAGCGTCGCGGTCGCTGTCCCGAGGGTGGACTGGCTGGAGCCCTCGCTTTCGTATCGCTTGTACTCCACTCCACCGATGCGCCCACCGGGATCGATCAGGAGCCGCGAGACGACCGCCTGGGTGACGAGCGTGAAGAAGTTCTGGTCGATCTCGTTGAGCGTCCGCAGCGCGGAGTACTTGGCCTGCACGGGGCAGATCGGGATGCAGCAGGCGTTCCCCTCGCAGCGCTGACCGACGTGCTGGGCCCCCACCGCTCCCTTGAGCGTGTATCCGCGACGCGGGATCGAATTGCGCGCCTGCGCGAGCGACGTGACCGACATCCCGTACTCGCGTGAGCCGAAGCGGACCTTCGCCTTGGCCGCCCCCTCCGCATACACGCGGTCGCTGTAGCTCGGCGGGATCCGTTCCATCGGGTAGTCGTAGTCCTCCGGGAACCAGATACCGAAATGTCCCTGCTCTTCCTTGTTGGCCGCGACGCCCATCAACCACTCGGCCTGGCAGTAATACGGTTGTAGCTCGTCGTACGAGAGCGGCCAGTCGACGCCAACGCCGTACATCGTCTTCATGCGGAAGTCGTTGGGGACCATGCGTGGGCAGGTCCCCAGCCAGTGCAGGCTCGTCCCGCCGAGCGATCGCAGGTAGGTGGAGGCGAAGGAGAGCGGCCCCTTCTCGACCTGGTAGCCGGAGATGACGGGGACGCGCTTCTGGATGTTGAGGATGTCCTGGCTGTAGGTGCTTTGGGCGTTCGGGTTCGGTGGATACGGCGAGTTCGGTTCCTTGACGAGCGCCGAGCGATAGGTGTCGACGTACGAGCGCCAGCCGTCGTACGTGAGCCCGGAAGCGCGCCCTGCCTCGAGGATGAGCACACGCTTGCCGCGATCGGTCAGGACCTTCGCGATGCTCGCGCCGACCGGCCCGGCGCCAATGACAATCGCGTCGTAGCTCCCCTGCGGGACGGTCATGGCTGTTCCTCCACACCATGCGGGGGGAGCGCCCACGAACCATAGCCGGGCATCTTTGCGCCTGGCGGATGAGTGTGGATGGCGGGCCAGGCGAGTCCCTGCACGTACGCCTCGGGGGAGATGATGCAGGTCTGGTCCATCGCGTTGGCCCCCCACGTGTCGCGCCAATCGGCAGGGAGCTGGTTCCACTGGCCCAGGTACCAGAGCACGATGAGATTGCGCGCCAGCGGGCCGATGGCGGCGTCGGCGAGAATGTCCAGCTGCATGAGCCGCTCCAGCGCATCGTCGTCGCCCGCAGCGTCTTCGATGATGCGGTGCGAGGTGCTCAGGAGCGCCCCGGTGTGGCGATCTCCAACGACACTGAGCAGCCACCCGAGATATGCCTCGACCATGCCGGTCCCCCACAGCTCGGCGTCGTCGAAGCCGGTGAGCACGACCGAGAGCGCCACGAAGTCGCGTCGGGCTTCATCCGTGGGTGCCTTGTGGGGCCGGCGCGGGGCCCGGGCGGCGCTATCGAGCGACGGAATGGCGAAAGCGGCGTGTGCCCGCCCGCGCGGGATGTCGGAGTCATTGGCGCTCATGGGGCAGTCGCCGGTCAGAGGTCTGCCCAGTATGCCGATGCTTCCGCAATGCACGTGGGCGAACGGTACACCTGCACCGCGGCGGCGGGGCGCGTCCCGATCAGCGCGTCCATGTCGGTGCGCATGGGATGCGAGCTGGTTCCGATCGTGACCGACACGGCGCTGTGGCTGGCGTGCGGGATGAAGTAGGTGTCGGACATCCCGAAGTAGTTGCGACGCGATCCGGCGACGCGCTTGGCACTCTTCACGTAGCTGAGGTCGATCCACTCCGACATGTTGCCCGGAACGGCATTCAACCCGCTCAGCGAGACCTGTCCCATGTAGATGTTCTGGCTCACGTCGTCGGGATCGTGGCACGTCCAGGTGTACAGCGATTGCCCCGGATTGTTCAGCGCGGGGACATTGTACGTGTAGGGGGTCAGGAACTTGTTCTCGAAGAAGAGCTGCTGCCCCGCGGCGACGGCGACCGCGTTGTCACAGGCGACCCAGACGCGATACGCGCCGATGCGTTTGGTCTGGTCCCCCTGGGTGACGAAATCGTGGAACGTCATCGTCGGAACGTTCGCCGCCTGGTTCGACGCAAAGGCGAGGATAATGAGCTCGGTCTCGTTGAAGCCGGCAGCGCCGGGGTTGCCGGGCTGTCCCTGTCCGTAGAGCGCGACCGCATTGAAGAAGTTGATCCCCACGGTGCCTACGCCACCGAAATTCGCCGGGGTCATCCCGAGCGGCTTGAGGTACGTCTCGAGGATCGGCAGGTCTACCTGCCAGTACACCCAGATTGCCTGGATCCCCGCGTAGTAGAACGGGAGTGTGCTGGGAATGGAGATGTTGCCGGTTGGCGTCGAGGTGACCTTGAAGGTCGGGATGGAGATCGTCGGCGGAATCGGCGGCAGCGGGGAGGAATGCGCGGTCGACATGGCAACTCGATCGGGAGAGAGAAGGACAGCGTCACCTGGCTCCGCGCCCGCCGGTCAGCCGTCGCGGCAGGTGCAGCGACACGGACATACGGCCACTTCCGGCGAGCCGCAAGACGCAGCCGTCTTCGCCGGCGCACCACTCGGCTCCCGAGCGTTGGGCGGAGGAGGCGACGAACCGCCGTCTTCGTAGTATCGTTGGAGGCGATGACAGCCGACGCCCCTCTCGATCCTCCGCGCGACACGCTGGCCACCCAGCTCACGGCGGCGCTGGCCGACACCTACCAGATCCTCCGCGAACTCGGGGGCGCGGGCATGAGCCGAGTGTTCGAGGCGCGCGAAGTCGCGCTGGATCGCCGGGTGGTCGTGAAGGTCGTCTCGTCCGATGTCGGCGCCGGCGTCAACGCAGAGCGGTTCCGCCGGGAGATCCAGGTGGCGGCGACGCTGCGCCACCCGCACATGGTCCCGCTGCTGAGCGCGGGCGAGGCGGCGGGAATGCTGTACTACACGATGCCGTTCATCTACGGCGAGTCGTTGCAGCAGCGGCTCGCCCGTTCCGGTCCCCTCCACGTGGCCGAGGTCATTCATCTCGCCGAGGAGGTCGCCGACGCGCTGGACTACTCGCATCGGCAGGGGGTCGTGCATCGCGACATCAAGCCGGCCAACATCCTGCTCGAGGACGATCACGCGATTGTCGCCGACTTCGGCATCGCCCGGGCGGTGCGGCAGGCCGCTGAACCGGAGGACCCCGAGCTGACCATCACGGGACTGGTGATCGGGACTCCGCTGTACATGAGTCCCGAGCAGGGGGGCGGCGACGAGATCGACGGCCGAAGCGACCTCTATGCTCTTGGCTGCGTGATGTACCACATGCTGGTCGGCAAGCCGCCGTTTGACGGACCGACGGCACAGTCGATCATCATGCAGCACTTCGTGAAGGATCCGCCGGCGATCCAGCGCGAGGGGATCCCGACCGCGCTTCTCACGGTCATCGCCACCGCGATGTCGAAGAATCCGGCCCACCGGTTTGCATCGGCGGCGGACATGCGGAACGCGCTGCGCGTCCTGGAGTCACGCCATCTCCCGACTTCCCCGCCGGCCGCGCTGACGACTACGCGCGAGCAGCGTGCGAGCCCGTCGCCGGTTACGCCGCACGCCCCGAGCTCTGGCCCCATCGACTCACTGGCGGTCCTCCCCTTCGGCTCCCCGGCCAACGGCACCGATGAGGAGTACCTCGCCGACGGCATCACCGAGAGCATCCTCAACATGCTGTCGAAGGTCCCGGGACTGCGGGTCGTGCCGCGGTCGATCGTCTTCCGGTATAAGCACCGCGAACTCGACATCCCGCTGGTGGCAGCGGAGTTGCGCGTGCGGGCAGTGGTCACCGGGCGGGTCCTGCAGCGCGGTCCTGTGCTGCAGGTGAGCGCCGAGTTGTCGGATGCCGTCTCGGAATCGCAGCTGTGGGGAGACCGCTTCTCCCGCAGCACCGACGACATCTTCGCCGTGCAGGAGGAGGTGGCCAACGAGATCGTGAAGTCGCTGAGGTTGCGGCTGTCGGCAGCGGAGCGGGACGAGGTGGTGCGGCGCTATACGCAGGATTCCATTGCGTATCGCGCCTACCTGCGGGGGCGCTACCAGTGGAACAAGCGCACGAAGGACGGCTTCCTCCGCGCGATCGAGCACTTCCAGGAGGCGATCGACCGCGATCCGAGCTACGCACTGGCGCATGCCGGGCTGGCCGACGCCTACAACGTGCTCGGTTACTACAACTACCTTGCACCGCGCGACGCCTACCCCAAGGCGAAGGCTGCCGCCACCCGGGCCCTCGCGCTCGACGAGTCGCTGGTGCACGCGCACGCCTCGCTCGGCTACGCGCGGCTCTTTTTCGACTGGGACTGGCCGGGCGCGGAGGCCTCGTTCCTTCGGGCGATCGAGCTCGATCCCACCTATGCCAGCGCGCACCAATGGTACGCCTGGTACCTGCTGGTGATGCGGCGGATGGACGAGATGATCGTGTCCATGCGCACGGCGTTGCAGCTGGACCCGCTCTCGCTGATCATCAATGCCCACATGGGCTACGCGCTCTTCTGGGCGCATCGCTTCGACGATGCGATGGAGCAGCTGCGACGCACGCAGGCGCTCGACCCGAACTTCGCCCTCACCTACTGGCCGCTGGGGGCGATCCATGTCTGGCAGGGACGTTACGCGGAGGCGATTGCCGATTTCCAGCGGCTGGTGGAAATGACCGACGGCGCGATCGGCTCAGGCTATCTGGGCATCACCGCCGGGATCGGCGGGCGCCACGACATCACGCGCGCTGTACTCGTCCGACTGGACGCGGCGGCGGCGTCACGCTACGTCTCGCCGCTCGACCGCTCGATCAGCTATGCCGGGCTCGGCGACGTGGAGGACACGTTCCGATGGCTCGAACGGGCGGTCGAGGAACGGGTGAGCGATCTCGTACGCCTGCGCGTGCTGCCGTGGCCGAACGCCGTGCGAGAGGACCCGCGATTCGAGCGGATCGCGTCGAAGATCGGAGTGGCGCTGTAGGCGCTGAATCGGCGAGATCCAATCTATCGCGCGCCACAGTCGTCCCAGTGCTTCACCGATCTCCGGTGAGCGACGCCATGGCGGCACCGGGGACACGCCCCATCTTTGGACGCGAGGCGATCGTGCGCGCGCGTTTGTGCGCGCGCGATCACCTCGCTCCCTCTCCTCCTTGCCCACCTGATGCATCCTGTCGCACGCCTCCTCCCGTGGCGAGGTGTGTCGCGATGGCTCATCGCGGCGCTGGTGGTCGCTGCCTGCGACCGAGCACCAGCGCCCGTGCGACCAGCGGAAGCGGAGCCACCCGACGCGCCGTCGCCCGTCTTTCTCAACGTCTCGTCCTCGGCGCGTTATGTGGGCGATGCCTCGTGCGTGCGCTGTCACGCGCGCGAAGCCACGGTGTACGCGACGAATGCCATGGCGCAGTCCTTCCATCCGTGGACGGCCGCAACGCGCGTCGAGTCCACGCTCGTGGCGCCACTCGTCAACCGGCCGACCGGCCTTTCGTACTCGGTCGTGGAGGAGCGCGGGCGACTCTTCCAGGTGGAATACCTCGACGCGCCCGACGGCCGGCGGCTGCACGAACTGCGACGCCGCATCGACTACGTGATGGGGAGCGGACACGTCGCGCGCTCGTACTTCACGGAGGAGAACGGTCGCCTCTTCCAGCTCCCGCTCACCTGGTACGCCTCGCACGGCTGGGATTTCAGCCCCGGCTACGAGGTGAACAACGCCCGCTTCGACCGGATGATGCCCGATCGGTGCATCGCCTGTCACTCCAGCTATCCGGAGACGTTTCCGGGGCTCGAGGGTAAGTACGCATCACTGACACCGGGGATCGGGTGCGAGCGCTGTCACGGACCCGGCTCCTTGCACCTCGGGCAGCACTCGTCCCCGTCGCGCGGCGACACGCTGTTCGATGCCAGCATCGTGAACCCGAGGCGCATGTCGCTCGATCGACGCCTGGACCTGTGCGAACAGTGCCATGTCCACACCGCCGTGGCGGTGCTGCGCGAGGGGAAGGATGCGTTCAGCTACATCCCCTCGCAGCCGCTGCGCGACCAGTGGGCCTACTTCAAGATCGCGGGGAGTATCGACGTGGTCTCGCACGCCGATCGCCTGCGTCAGAGCGCCTGCTTTCTCGCCAGCCGCAACTCGACGACGCCGCTGGAATGCGCCACGTGCCACGACCCGCATCGCCCCGCCCCGGACTCGTCGGCGCGCAACCAGCCGTGCCGGAGCTGCCATGCCACAGACTCGTTGACGCGACGACTCGCCCGATCGACGGCGCTCGCGGCACATACCGCCACGGCCGACTGCGTGTCGTGCCACATGCCGCGCATCAAGGAGCGCACGGTGCCGCACGGGGCGTTCACCGAGCACTGGATCCGGAAAGTCCCCACTGCTCCGCTCGCGACGCTCGCCCGCGGAAGGGACGATTCGCCGATCGAGGCGTATTTCGCCCGCGACCGTTCGGGTCCCGAGGCAGCGCTCTATACGGGACTCGGCGAGATCGTCTACGCGTCGCTTGCCGGTGACGGTCGCGTGCTCGATCACGCAGTCTCGACGCTCGAGGGCGAACTGGCGCACGACAGTACGCATGCACAGGCGCTCTTCCTGCTCGGCGTCGCGTACGAGCAGCGCGGGAAGACCGATAGTTCGATCGCAGCGCTGGAGCGCTCGCTGCGTATCGACTCCTCGCGCCCCGATCCGTTGCGCGCCCTGGCGCAGGCGTATCAGCGGGCCGGGCGCCCGCCAGCCGCAATCGAGGCGCTCTACCAGCGCGCTCTCACGGTGCAGCCGGCGCTGGCGTGGATCCGCGCCGAGTACGCGGACTTCCTCGCGGACGAAGGGCGGGAGGGGGATGCGGAGCGTGAGTATCGCGCGGCGCTGGCAGAGCAGCCGGGACTTGCCGCCATCTGGTTCAACCTCGGGACGCTGCTGGCGCAGCCGGCCCGCATCGAGGAGTCGACCGAGGCCTTCGGGCGCGCCGTGTCGCTCGATCCGACGCTGGCGCAGGCACTCGGGACGCTGATTGAGCTACGCGCCAGCGGCCCGGTGATTACCGGCATCCGCGCCCTGGCTCCGCCGCTCGCGTCGCTGCTGATCCGCGAGCGAGGACCGAACGCCTTCGCGCTCACGGTCGCCAGCGGCAATGCCGTGGCCTTCCTGAACGTCGCCCGAGGCTTCGTACTCGTCACGCGGCCGGACGGCACGCTCGTGCGCGCGATCCCGACCGACGATGGCGGCGTGGTGCGCTGGGACATGCTGGACAACGCAAAGCGCCCGCTCGCCGCCGGCCTGTATCGAGCGCGCCTGCAGGGGCACGACGCTGCGGGGAAGCCGATGTCGCCGCAGGTGCTGTACTTCGGGGTGGTGCGGCCGCGAGTGCTGTAAAGGGTGACTGGGTAAGGGGCTCGACTCGACGCCTCTCCGTCGCCGTCCAGCTGGCATCGCCCCCTCCGTACGCCCGACTACTTGCGGGTCACCGTCGGGAACGGTACGGTGGAGGGTCCGGAGAGGGATGGCGTGGGGAAGCTCCGCACGCGGTTCAATACGGTCGGCGGCGGGCACGCGTGCGACGCGCGGCCTGATTTCACGTCAGATACTCGCGGTAACAGGAACGTCATGCACGACACGAGCCGGTCGACACCGGAGCAGGCACCGCTCGCAGAGCTGCCACCGGGCCTCTCGGCCCTCCTGGCGAGGGAAATAGCAGCCGGCAACGCCATCGAGCACATCGGCGGCGGCCACCCCGCCACGCCGATCGGCGCCTGCATCATGCTCGCGCGCGGCCTTGCTTCCTCCGATCCGTTCCCGGACGGCGTCCGTCACAGGGTGCGTAGCTCGTCGCTCTACACCGACGAGATCACCGAAGGCGCCGGCCACTATTTCATCCTCACGCCACCAGGCCCTCCTCCAGAAATGCCCGATATGGACGCGATCCGTGCACAGCACAGTCCCCTCGAGTGGACGCCGCCGACCGTCCACCCCGCACCGGCGGACGAACGCATCGAGCTCGACATTCGGGGCGAGACGCTCGTCTATCACGCGGGAGGACGACACGTCTACGTGGAGTGGACGTACACGATGGGGAATCGGCTGTCTCGCTCCAGCCTTTCGATGCGGCACGGTCCCGAGAAGGGGATGTCGGAGCGCATGACGCTCGAGGAGGCCGACCGCGTCTTCGCCCGCATCCTCGCCCTCGCTCCGGGCGTGCTCGGCACCAGCGATCTGATCATCGTTCCCTGACGTCCGGTCGCCGGTTGACCCGTTCGGTCATCATTGGGAGATTGGGAAGCCGCTGTCGGCTGAATCCCCCTGAGTCGGGATGCGCACCCTGTCGAGATAGTATGGCATACGATGAGGAGGTGGCGCAGCGCGTCCGCGAGCTGCTGACGTCGGAGGATGCGGTCACCGAGCGACGCATGTTCGGCGGCGTGGCGTTCATGGTGCGCGGTCAGATGACCGTGGGAATCAACGCCAACGCGCTCATGGCGCGCGTCGGTCCCGAGAACCACGCGGCGGCGCTTCGGCGCGCGCACGTACGCCCGATGGACTTCACCGGAAAGCCGATGCGCGGCTACGTCTACGTGGATGCCTCGGGCCTCGCGTCGGAGGCGGCGCTCCGGGGGTGGTTGGATCGCTGCCTGGCCTTCGTCGCCACGCTTCCGCCCAAGAACCGGTGACCGATCCCGCGCTCGCGGTGCCCCCCGTGCCAGGCGAGCTTCGCACCGCCCGCCTCCTGCTCCGCCCTTGGCACCGCGACGACGCCGAGCGCCTGCTCCCTGTGCTCGAGTCGAATCGCGCACACCTGGGCCCGTGGATCCCGCGCCGCGTCTCCGAACCGGCGCCGATTCCCGAGCTTGCGGAGCGACTGGCGGGATTCGCCGCGGAGTTCGCGGCGAGCCGCGAGTGGCGCTACGCGATGTTCGCGCTCGAGGACGATCGCGTGCTGGGCGAGATCGCGCTCTTTCCTCGATCGACCACTGGGCGCGTTGCGCTCGCCTCCGCCGACCGCGCGGAGATCGGCTATTGGCTGCGAGAGGATGCGACGGGGACTGGTCTTGCGACAGAGGCCGCGTGGGCGATGCTGGCACTCGCGCGCGCGCTCCCGGCGTTCGGGCACGTGGAGATCCGCTGCGATGCGCGCAACGCGGCGAGTGCCGCGATCCCGATCCGGCTAGGCTTCACCCTCGCTGCGACGGAGGACGCCACGGGAGTCGGGATGGAGGAATTGGTTGCGCTGCAAGTCTGGACCCTCGGACTCGCGCGCGCGCACGAGTCGACCGGCTGACGTCGCCTGTTCTGAGTCGCTAGCGTTCCGGGAAATTCATGGCGCGACGGCGCGCCAGGTAGAGCTCGTCCGACGTGTAGTCCGCCGGACGCGTCGAGTCACTCCAGGCGATGGCGATCGAAATGCCGACGACGACGGCAGCGGCGATCACGATCGGCAGCTGCAACTCGCCGTGCCGGAGCGTCCCGAAGATCGCGGCCGCGGTGATGCACGTCGCGACGCCGAGCTGCACGGGCGCCAACGCCCGCGTACGGGGCGATGCCCGCCCTTTCGGCGTGAGGAGGTACGCGACGTTGAGGCCGCGCAGGGCCTGAAAGGTGGCCCGGACGAACACCGGCCACTTCACGAACTGCATGAGCGTGGCGCGCCAGTGAAAGCCGTGCTCGCGCGGCGGATCGAGGTAGTAACGCTGGCGGAAGCGATCGATCACTGCGAGCAGTGCGAAAAGTGCTCCGACCGCGAAGATCGGACGCGGATGCATGAACGGAGGAACGACGTTGCGCACCAGCATGACGGCGAGCATCAGGTAGAACGCCGGAATGCATAGCGCACGCAGGTAGTAGGCGCCGTGCAGCAGGTTGAGGAGGCGTTCCGAGTGGGGCAGCTGCAGCGACAATCGCGGCAGCACGCGCAGCTTGAGGTCGATGAGCGAGCGCGACCAGCGGAGCTGCTGGCGCAGGTAGCCCGCCCAGTCGATAGGCGTGGTCCCCATCGCCAGGACATCGGGGACGTACACACCAAGCCACCCAGCCGCGCGATACAGGATTGTGAGGTAGAGATCCTCCGCGTCGTGCGCCGGCAGTCCGCCAACTTCCCGCAGCGCTTGCAGACGGTGGACGCCATGGCTACCGATCACGACGGCGTGCCCGAGCGAGTAGCTCGCCATGAGCTGCGTCGAGTAATACCCGTAGCTCTCCTCCGCCGCCGCGCGCGCCACAAAGGATGCAGGTTGGTTGTAGTAGAACTGCGGCGGCTGCACGAATCCGACATCACTGGCGGTGAGATAGCCCAGCGTGCGCTCGAGGTACGATGGCTCCGGGACGTGATCCGGGTCGAACATCGCCAGCACGTCGTAGTCGGCGTAGCCGATCTCCGTCAGCCAGGCGTTGTAGTTGCCGTGCTTGGACGCCGAGCGAAAGGTTCCGCGGGCGGCCTGATAGCGGGGCATGGCTTCGCGCGAGAAGTGCTGCACGCCGAGGCGCCGGCAGAGCGTGCGCACCGCCTCGACGTCCTGTTCGGCCAGCAACCAGACGTCATGTGGGCCTCGCATCGCGCACATCGCGGAGAGCGTGCGTTCGAGCATTGGCAGCGACTCGTGCGACTCGACGAAGGTCGTCACTGCGGCGACGCGGAGTCCGTCCGGAACAGGCAGCGTGACGGGTCGAACCATGCGACGCACCGCGAACCACTGCGCCAACCAGACGGTGATCAGGGCGAAAAGCAGCAGCCCGACGGCAGGGGTGAGCCATGTCGTCCGCTCCGGCCAGATTTCCCGGATCCAGAATCCCATAAACAAAAAAATGCCGCACAGCGCCGCGACGCTCAGGCCAGCGTGCACGACGCTGTCGCTCTCGCGCAACACACGAGTGTTGCCAATCAGCGTGGCCGCGAGGTCGTCGCGGGGGTTCGGAGGTGCATCCGGAGGGTCGACTGCGTGCATTCAGGAAGCGCCGTGGTGTGAGTGGAGCGCGGGCTCCATCAAGGCGGAGGGCGGGGGGGGATTGGAAGCGAGCGACGGCAGGGTCGCGGCGGGGATGGGTGAAGACGCAACGCGCTGCAGCGTAAGGAGAAGCGCCCAAGGGGTGAGCGCGGTTCGCGTCGGGCGTGGCACGTGCGTGCGTCGTGCCGGATGGAACGCGGGTCGCTGGAGCGTCGTCAGATAGCGGTCGGGATTACGATTGGGGCTCGAGAGCCATTACTCTCCACCGGCGAACGTCATGCGGTCCGAAGTTCGCAAGCAGTATTACTACCATGCATCTGGCACGCCAGGTCCACCTGAGTTACTACGACAAAGCACAAAATGCGCCACACCGTCCGCCGACCGGCCGCCGCGTGAGCCGGGTGGAATCCAGACGACCGGGGAGTTCCCTCGCCCAGGTCGTCCGCGACATTGTGCAATATCGCGAGCTGCTCTACGAGCTCACGCTACGCGACCTGCGCATCCGGTACAAACAATCGGTTATGGGGGTGCTCTGGGCGATCCTCACGCCGTTGGTCGTCGTCCTCGCCGGCGCGATCATCCGGTGGGCCTTCGCGTCGCTGGTGGGACGAACGGTCGCGCCGATTGAGCTCGCAGCGCTGGCCGTCAAGTCCATCGGCTGGTCGTTCTTCGTCGGTGGGCTGGGATTCGGGACGGCCAGCCTGACCGCGAACTTCCCGCTCGTCACCAAGGTCTACTTCCCGCGTGAGCTCCTCCCCATCTCGGCAGTCCTGACGCAGGCGGTCGATTCGGCAGTCGGCGCGGCCGCAATTCTTATCGTCTTCCCCTTGTACGGCCTCGGACACGCGAGCGGATTGCCTTGGATCTTCCTCCTCGTCGGCCTCCTCGTCGCGTTCACCACGGCCGTCTCGATGCTCTCGGCGTGCGCCAACGTCTTCTTCCGCGACGCCAAGCACATCGTGCAGCTCGTCACGAGCTTTGGCATCTTCTTTACGCCGGTCTTTTTCGATCTCGATGCCTTCGGTCCAGCTGGGGCGCGGACCTTCTCGCTCAACCCGCTGACTCCCATACTGGAGGGGGCGCGGCTCGCCCTCGTCACCGGACACGACCTGCGGGAACCGCTCATCAGCGCATCGGGAGCCGTCGTGTGGGCCCCCTCGCACCTGCTCTATGCCTCGGTGTGGGCGCTCGGAGGGCTGATCGTGAGCGTGATCATCTTCCGCCGCGCCTCAGGTAAGTTCGCGGAGTACGTCTGATGTCGCGCGGCGAGGGATACGTCGCGTTTGACGACGTGTGGAAGAAGTTCCAGTACGGCGAAGTGCATAACCGCCTCCGTGACGCGATCCCCGCGCTGGCGCGTCGTCTGGTCGGGCGCCGCGACCCGGACGATGGGCTGTGGCGTGGTGAGTTCTGGGCGTTGCGCGGACTCGACTTCACCATCGAGCCGGGAGAAGCGCTGGGGCTGATCGGCCCGAATGGCGCCGGAAAGTCCACCGTGCTCAAGCTGCTCACGCGGATCATGGAGCCGACGCGGGGCAGTTGCGTCGTCCGCGGACGGATCGGGGCGCTGATCGAAGTCGCGTCCGGCTTTCATCCCGATCTCACGGGGCGCGAGAACGTCTATCTGCAGGGGACGATCATGGGGATGCCGAGGCGCGAGATCTCGAAGCGCTTTGACGAGATCGTGGCGTTCGCCGGCGTGGAGGCGTTCATGGACACGCCAGTCAAGCGCTACTCGAGCGGGATGCAGGCACGCCTCGGCTTCGCCATCGCCGCACACCTGGACCCGGACGTGCTGGTCATCGACGAGGTCCTCGCGGTCGGCGATGCGTCGTTCCAGCAGCGCGCGTTCGCGCGCGTGCAGGAGCTGGTGCGCGGCGCCATCCCGGTCGTCGTGGTGTCGCACCAGCTCGAGGCGATTACCACGCTCTGCACGCGGGCGATGCTCCTGGACCGGGGGCGGGTGGTGTCCGCCGGGACGCCTAACGAATGCATCACCGCGTACCTGGGCGGCGAGGCGTCACGACCGGTGGCCGCGACTGGCGATGGCGCCGTCCAGATCGAGTCGCTGCTGCTCTCCTCGTCGACCGTGCGCTCCGGCGATCGTCTGGTCGTGACACTCGAATGTCGCGTGCGCGAGAACGGGTGGACGGAGCCCGAGACACTTCGCATTGCCGCGCGATCGACGAGCGATGGAGAGGTCGTCTTCGAAACGAGTTCAGACCAGCTGGGGACGACGGTTCCTGTGAGCGGCGCCTTCACGATCCGCTTCGAGCTGCAGATGAACGTGCAGCGCGGGATCTACCTGATCGAGTGCCATGCGTGGGACCGGATGATGGGACGCGTCTCCTTCACCGGCCCCGCCGCCAACGTCGACGTGCGGGACGGGATTCCTTTCTCCGGGATTGCACAGCTGAACGCCCGCGCGGTGGTGTCGCCCGCCGCGAATGTTGCTGGCGAATCGACGCCGCCTGCCCAGTGAATGTGTCGCCTTTCCGCCACCACCTGATCCCGTCATGAGATCCTCCGAGTCGTATCCTGACTGGCTGGCCTACGAGCCAAAGCTGATCCCGCCCCCCGCACTGATGCGCGAAGAGGGGATCACGATCCTCGAGGAGTGGTTTCGCTGGGGAGAGGAGTGGAGCAACCTCCTGCGCTCGCATGGCGGACTCAGGCCGTCGAGCAACGTGCTGGAGATCGGGTGCGGGCTCGGACGCATCGCCTTTGCGATTCGCTACCTGGTGCGGAGCGGGACCTACACCGGCTTCGAGATCGTGCAACGGAAGATCGAATTTCTCGAGCGCACGTTTCATCGGGCGCACCCGCACTTCTCGTTCAGTTGGGCCGACGTTCACAACAGCTATTACAACCCGCGCGGGCGCATGCTTCCCACGCAGTATCGATTTCCGGTGAGCGACGCGTCGCAGGATCTCGTGTTCGCGGCGTCCGTCTTCACGCACATGCTGCCGGAGAACGCGGCACACTACTTCGCCGAAGCGGCTCGCGTGTTGCGCCCCGGGGGGTGCTGCGTCTTCTCTTTCTTTCTGTTGGAGCGTTACGTGGCAGGCGTGGTGCGTCCCTTCAACTTCGGCAGTCCCGCCTTCGCCTTCGACCTCGCCCTAGAGGCGTGGGGAGGAGATTTCGCGTACGTGAACGCGGACAATCCCGAACAGATGACGGCCTTCTCGTCGACACTGATCGGGCGCCTGGCACAGGCAGGTGGACTCGAAATTGCGAAGATCGTTCCCGGTCTCTGGTCCGGTACGGAACCAGCGGCCGCGCCGACGCAGGACCTCGTCATCCTGACGCGCCCCGCGTGAGCCGACTCCACCTCTCCGCCTAAGCGCTCGGTCGCGCGCCAGATGCCTACCGCAGTTGTACAGCTCGATGCGACAGCGCTTCCCGAGGTGGTGCGGCTGGCGCCGCAATACGAACAGGCGTTGATCCTGGTCACGTGGCGGGGACGTCCGATGGGACACGGGACGATTCCGGTACATCACGGGGTGATCGACGCGGAGCTGCTGCGCGACGGCGTGGAGCGCATCGCGGGAGATGCCATTCCCGCGCGCTCGCTCGACGAGTGGCTGTCGTGGGACGAGCGCGCACCGGTGAGCGGGGTGCGGGCGACGATCGCGATCTGCACGCGCGACCGCCTGGAGGATCTCGACCGGTGCCTGGCCGCCCTCGCCCGGCTCCCCGACGACGGCCAGGACGTGCTGGTCATCGACAGCGCCTCGCGCGACGGCGCGGCAGTGCGCGCCCTGGTCGAGCGTCACGCCAGCGCGCGCGCCGTGCGCTACGTGCGCGCCGATCGGGCCGGACTCGACATCGCACGCAATTGCGCCCTGCGCGAGGCAACGGGCGACGTGGTCGCCTTCTGCGATGACGACGCCGAGGTGGATGCGGGATGGCTGCGCGCGATTGTGGCAAACTTCGCCAACCCTCGCACCCTTTGCGTGACCGGGCTGATCCTTCCACGTGAGCTGGAGACGCCGGCGCAGGAGTGGTTCGAGTCGACGAACGGCTTTGCGCGCGGCTACGCGCGACGCGTGCACGACGGCGTGGAGCACGACCCCTTCTTCGTCTCGCGCGTGGGTGCCGGCGCGAGCATGACGCTCCGCCGGGAGGCGTTGCAGCTGCTCGGTCCGTTCGACGAGGCGCTCGATGCGGGAACACTCAGCTGCTCGGGGGGCGATCACGACTACTTCACGCGGATCCTCGCGGCGGGGTACTGCATCGTGTACGAGCCGGCGGCCCTGAGCTGGCACCGGCATCGCCGCGAATGGAGCGCGCTGCGCTCGGCGATCGAGGGGTACGGCACGGGCGTGTGGGCGTACCTCACGCGGCAACTGCTCGAGGGGGAGACACGGGCACCGTACGTGGCGCTGGCGTGGCTGCAATGGCAGGTGCGCGGTGTCGTGCGCGCGATGTTTGGTCGCGCGGCGCCCCTGCCGCTGGAGCTTGCGGCGGCCGAACTTCGCGGCTGTTTCGCCGGGCCACGCGCCTATCTCGCGGCGCGCCGCGCGAGCCGGGCCCACGCGTCGCGCGCATGACGCCAACGTTGCCTGGGGTGTCGGCCTCCGACGCGCTCGAACTGAGCGTGATCGTCCCGACCCACAATCGTCGCGTCTCCGTGCTCCGGCTCCTGGAGCGCCTGCGCGCACAAGCGATGACGGCGACCGGCATCGATGCGAAGCGATTCGAGGTGATCGTGGTGGCCGACGGCTGCAACGATGACACCGTCGCGCAGCTCCACCGATCCGTGGACGACGGGGCGTGGCCGTTCCACGTCATCGTGATCGACCAGTCGCCAGCGCGCGGGGCGGGGATCGCCCGCAATGCCGGCGCCGCGCGCGCGGAAGGGGCGCTCCTCATCTTCGTCGACGACGACATCGAACCGTTCCCGACGATGCTCGCTGCGCATGCGGCCGCCCACGCGGCCGTGCCTAACGGCGAGTCGCTGGTCCTCGTCGGTGCGCCGACCCCCGTGCGTCCCACACCGGCCACGCTCCACGACATCGCGGCATGGGGGTGGTGGGAACAGCAGTTCGAGCAGATGAGCGCTCCGGGGCACCGCTTCACCTATGACGAGATCTTCACCGGGATCCTGTCGATGCCGGCGTCGCTGTTCCGCTCGGTCGGTGGGTTCGACGAATCGCTGGGCGACTGTCACGAGGACTCTGAGCTTGGACTTCGGCTCTTCCGCGCCGGGGCGCGGGGTGGCTTTTCGCGCTCCGGAGGCGGCGTGCACCACGAGATGCGCGACATGCACCGCCTGCTACCGCGCAAGTTCGCCGAAGGGCGCGCCGACGTGCGCATCGCGCAACGGTGGCCGGAGCTGGCAGGCTACCTGCGTATCTCGTGGCGCCGTCCGCCGTGGCACACCATGGCCGGCGTAGTGCGATGGAATGCCTTCCGCGCACCGGGGGTCGCACGCGTCCTCACGCGCCTCGCACTACCGGTCCTCTCGCTGCTCTCTCGCCTGCGTCTGCGCCACCAGTGGCGCCAGCTGCACGGTGGGACGCTCGTGCAGGGGTACTGGCTGGGGGTGGCGGCGGAGGTCGGGAGCGAGGAATCGCTCGCCCGACGAATGGCTGCCGCCGGCGATGGGTGGACGAGGTGGTCGGATGCGACGCGCTGGCTCTCGATCAACCTCGCTGACGGACTTGAAGAGGCAGAACGCCTGCTCGACATCAATCGCCCCGATGCACTGCGCGTACGGCTGGACGACCTGCCGGTCGGGACGATTGATCCGCTCCCGACCGCGGAACGCCTGCTCGGTCGGCACCTGCGCCGGTTGCTGGCGACTACCCTGGCGCACGAACTGCGCACGGCGCTGGCGCTGCGGGAGGCATTTGCCGGGACAAGCGCGCCGTTAGGCGAACTCCCTACGTTCGAGCTGGCCGGTGGGGACACGGAGACGGCGGGCGAGGCAACGATCCGCATCTCGGTGATCGTACCGGCCTGGAATGCGGCAGGGACACTGCGTGTCGCGCTCAACTCCCTGCAGGCGCAGACGATGCCGGACTGGGAGGCCATCGTGATCGATGACGGATCGACCGACGCCACCGCGGCAATCGTGGCCGAGTATACGGCGCGCGACCACAGGTTCCGACTGGTGCAGCAGTCGAACGGGGGACTCAGCGCGGCGCGCAACGCGGGGATCCGCGCGGCCTCGTCTCCCTGGCTGCATTTTCTCGACGCCGACGATTGGATGGCACCCACCGCCTTCGAGCGTATGGCCGCAGTCTTGACCGACGATCCGACGCTCGACGTAGTGCATTGCGGCTGGGCGCGCGTCGCCGAAGACGGACGACTGATCGCCGAATCGCGCTGCTGGCAGGTCGGCGACCTCTTCGCCACGTTCGCGGTGCGGTGCGCGATCGCCGTCCACGCCTGCCTCGTGCGGCGCTCCGTGGTGATCGCGGCGGGAGGCTTCGACGCGCAGTTCCGCATCACGCAG
>JBDTUA010000045.1:0-21017 GCA_040007995.1 Gemmatimonadota bacterium
GAGAAGCTCAAGGTGCGTCGAGCCGGCATGGGGGTCTTCGTCGAGTTGCACGTGCAGTCCGACCCCAACCTCTCCTTGCACGATGCTCATATCGTGAGCGGCAAGGTGAAGGGGGCGATTCGATCGGCGCTGGACCGGGTCGAGGGCGTCGTAATTCACATGGAGCCGTTCGAAGGGGATCTGAGCGAGTCGTCCGCCCAGACGTGAGAAGGACGGCTCGTCGCCGAGCCGCCCTTCCAATCGTCTGGGTGGTGATGCCCCTACTTGCGGCCCAGCGGCCGGTCCACGCGCGTCTTGCTCCAGAGTACGATCGCTGCGCATGAGCTGTTGCCGGCCATCTGGAACTGCGCCGGTACCGAGATGCCGTTGTACACCTCGATGGCGGCGATCTCGCTCGGCGGAAGGATTCGGTCCACGTCACCCGGGAAGACCGCCTCGAACGGCGCCCCGTCCACGTAGTATTTCACGCAGCTCCCAGTGACGGAGCGCGCACTCTCAACGGTGTAGTCGATCCCGTTCCCCGACGGGACCACTCGAAGCCCGGGAATCGTGCGAAAGAGGTCGGTCAGCATGTTGGGGGCGCGCTGGGTGATCGCGTCGCCATCCATGTAGTAGCCGCCCCCCATCTTCTTTCGCTGCGCGAAGCCGACCTTCTCGAGTCCGACATCGCGATCGGCCTTTACCACGACCGTATTGAGCATCGTGGCGGGTCGCGCCATGGTGATGCTCACCTCGGCCGGTGCGCGGGTGGAGAGTTCGACCGCCCGCTCTTCGGGGGCGAAGCCGATCTGGCGTACGACGACCGATTGGGTCCCCGACGGGAGGTCAGGAATCGAGAACTTGCCGTCTTCCTTGGTCAGTGTGGCACCGGGCGTACCCAGCACGTCGATCCGCGCACCCACCACCGGCGCTCCGGCCGCATTCACCACGCGTCCAGTGAGGACCGCGTTTCCAGACTGCAGTCGAGCCGCTGAAAATTGCGGTCCGGTCGAGACCTCCTTCTGGCGTTGGATGGCGGCGCTATCGGTGGCCTCGGTGATGACGGTATTCGCATTTCCGATCTTGAGTCCCTGCACCACGAGGAGCGAGCCGTCGTCCTTTACCCGCACCTCGGACGTGGTCACCGTCTTGACCTGTGCCTGAAGTGTCCCTTCGAAGCCCGCCGGGAGCCCGCAGATGCGGAACATCCCGTCCTCGGTGCTCAACGCGTCTCGCAGACGCGGCACCCTTCGCAAACCGGCATTGATCGAAATCTCGAGCCAGGCGACGGAGACGCGCGCCCCCTTTACCGGCGCATCGGTATCCGCGTCCAGCAGCCGTCCGATGACCGCAGCGGGGCCGAGGTTGCGCCGCGCCGCTGGACACGACACCTCGATGAGCGTGGCCGCGGACGGGACCGAGAGCTGCACCGTACCAGTCGCTCCTTCGCTGAGCTGGAACGGAGCGGTCACCATGGTAATACCTAGCGAATCGAGGACCGGATGGTCGACTCGCAGGCGGCGCTGCCCGGGCGGAACGCTGTCGATCGCGAAGATTCCCAGTCTCGTCGTGACGGTGAAGCGGTTCGTCCCCTCGACGCTGACTGTTGCCTCACTCAGGGGTGCGCGGTGCAGCGAATCGAAGACAACCCCGTTCAGGGCGGCGAACGTGGAGCGCACCGCTGGAGCGGCCGAGTCGGCGGCCGCTGTGCTGTCGGCGCCCTTGCCTGACTCCATCTTGGCGCTGTCGGCCTTGGCGCTGTCGGCCTTGGCGCTGTCGGCCTTGGTCGGTGGCTTGACCGGCGGCTTGCGCTGCTGTGCCGGAAGGACGCCGGCCGCCGACGCCAGCAGCGCCAGGATGGCCGCAGCGGGAACGGCAGAACGTGAGGCGGATCGATGGAGCGGAGAGCGCAGGCTGGTACTCACGGCACACGAGAAAAAGGGGAAGGCCGACACCTCGCTCGCAGCGGTCGCGCGCGGGGCGTCGGACGAGGGCGTCGCGATGTCAGCGACGCACGTTCTCGATTGCGCGGGGCGAAAGCCCCAGGAGACAATGTCTCGCTCAACCCGGCCGACGACAACTCTGCGTAACCGCGCCGGACCGCGGTGTTCCCCTCCCGAGCGGTCGTTGGCGCCCACTCGTCGCCGCCCGCCGGGCCTCCTGGGTCTCCAAAACGGCCGAACCCTCGCCCCGGTGCGGGAGCGAGGGTTCAGCGGCGAATCAACGCAAATTCAGCGCGGATCTCATCTGATCTCCCGGGGATGTGGGAGGGTGCTCCGCCTCGGGCGCGCCCTCAGCGCCAGTCGTCCTGCTCGAAGACGGAAGAGACCGCCCCCGATCCGCTCGAGCGCTCCACGCGAAGAGTGCGCTTGAGCGTCTTGCCGTTCACCGTCATCGAGACGAGATAGTCGCCCGGCTCGACGATCGGCGCCTGGGTGCGCGGACCCCCGGGGATGTTGAAGCCGCCGCCCCCTCCGCCGCGCGGATTGAGCAGCTGGATGATCTGGAAGGCGACCTGCGGATCGGTGATCCCGGCGGCTGCTGCGGCCCCCGCTGCCGCGCCGCGAGCGCCCCCTCCGCCTCCCCGCTGGGTCGCCGCCTGCTCGCCGGGACGAGCCACCCACACGTTGGACGCGCCGCCGCCCCCCTCGCCGCGGAACATCCGGGCCATCTGTTGCATGTCGCCCCCCTGAAGCATCCGCCGGAAGCGGGTCAGCGCTGTGGTGTCCATCCCCGCCTTACCTAACGAGTCGAAGACGAAATCGGCGCGACGCGCGGTGAGAATGGAATCTCGCCGCCCGGCCGGCGAGAGCGGTGGCGGGTTCGGCGCCTTGCCGCGATAGTCCCAAGTGACCGAATGGACCCCCAGTGCCGACGACCCATTGAGTGTCCGGATCGTGTCGCCCGCCACGTCCTGGATGATCACCCGCACCTGCCCGGTCCCGCTCGTGCCGAGGCGGTAGGTGATATCGGCGCCGTACTGCGGGCTTGGAGTCTCGAACCACTGCTGCCCGGTTGACTGCCCCTCAAACGCCACGTCGCCATACTGGTAGCCGGTGGTGGGCTGGAACAGGAAGGCGTCGTCGGCGATTGTCGCGGGGGTGATCTGTTCGAGCGCCGAGATGTCCACGATCCAGATGGACCGTCCGTGCGTTGCAGCGATCAGCTCACGATCACGGGGATGGATCTTCAAGTCGTTGACCGGCACGGTTGGCAGGCCGGACATGAAGCGCTGCCACGATTGCCCGCGATTGAACGTGACGTAGACGCCGACGTCGGTCCCGACGAAGAGCAGGTCGGGGTTGGTGAGGTCCTGGCGGATCACGTGCACGAAGTCCGGGCCGCCGGTCGGCAACGTTCCAGCGATCGAGCGGAACGACTTGCCGAAATCGGACGAGTGATACACGTACGGAGTGAAGTCGCCGGCGCGGTGGTTATCGAAGGTGACGAAGACCGTCAGCGAGTCGTGCGGCGACGGTTCGATCTCACTCACGTAGGCGTTGGCTGGCAGTCCGGGGAAGTTCTTGAGTTCGTCCCAGTTCCCGCCATCGTTCTTCGTCACCCAGACCCGGCCATCGTCGGTGCCGGCGAAGAGGATTCCCGGGCGGATCGGCGACTCGGCGAGCGAAACGATCGTTGCGTAGGTCTCCGCGCCGGTGGCGTCGGTGGTGATCCCGCCGGTGGTGCGTGTCGACACGCGGATCTTCTCGGCGTCGGCGTGGGTGAGGTCCGGCGAGATCGGGTACATCTGGTCGCCGCGTCGCGTGCTCTTGAAGACGCGGTTGGCGCCGAAGTAGAGCACCTGCGGGTTGTGCGCTGAGATGATGTAGGGGGTGTTCCAGTTCCAGCGCAGGTCAAAGGCCACCGAGTCGGTGCGCTGCCGCGAGCGCAGGTCTTCGATGCGTCGCTTCTGGTCGCGCGAAAGCGAGGCCGTCGTGTCGGGTCGCTCGGTGAGGATCGAGTCTTCCCACTGCGAGTAGACCGGGCGCCAGCTGGGCTTCACCAGTGAGGTGCGCTCGCTGGTGGAGAAGAGGAATCGTGAGATGTTGCCACCCTGCGATTCGGCATAGACGGTGTTGGGGTCGGTCGGATCCTGCTGCGTGACGAAACCGTCGCCTCCCGCTACGGTCGCCCACATGGCGTTGGTGATCCCGCCTTGCCGGCGGCGCGACGGACCGCACCACGCTCCGTTGTCCTGCAGCCCTGCACAGACACGGTAGGGGACCGACATGTCGAAGGAGACGTTGTACGCCTGCGAGATCGGGAGGATGCTGGCGACCTGGTAGTTTCCGCCCTGGTCATAGGAGATGGCGACGCCTCCGTCATTGCCGACGACCATGCGGTCGGGGTCAACGGGATCGATCCACATCGCGTGATGATCGACATGCACCCCTACCGTGGCATTCTTCGCCGTCTTCCCGCCATCGTCGGAGACCTTGACCGGGGTCGACGACCAGTAGACGCGATCGGGGTTCTTCGGGTGCACGCGCACCTGCGAGTAATAGAACGGGCGCACGTTCTCGCTGCTCGTGCGCGTCCACGTGACGCCGCCGTCCTCGGACCGATAGAGTCCGCTGGGCTTCTCCTGGGCTTTCGTCGCCTTGTCCGGCTTGGGATTCGGCGCGGTGTCCGCCTCGACGAGTGTGTACATCGTGCGCGGGTTGCTCGGCGAGATGGCGATGCCGATGCGTCCCTTCATCGTCTCGGGAAATCCGTGCCCCTTCACCTCGACCCACGTTATCCCGGCATCGTTGGACTTCCAGAGCGCCGAGCCGGGGCCGCCGGACTTGAGGAAGTAGGGGCCGCGCACGCGCTCGTAGCTGGCGGCCCAGACAACGTCGGGATTGGACGGGTCGAGCTGCACGTCGACGATGCCGGCCTTATCTGAGACGAACTTGACCAGCTCCCACGTCTCACCGCCATCGGTCGTCTTGTAGAGACCGCGCTCCTTGTTGGCATTCCAGATGGCGCCTAACGCGGCGACGTAGACGATGTTCGGGTTGGTCGGGTGCACGACGATTCGGCCGATGACCTGGGTCTTTTCGAGCCCCATCAGCTTCCAGGTGATCCCGCCGTCCATCGACTTGTAGATGCCGCCCCCCGGCGAGATCGAGTTCCGCGAGTTGGGCTCGCCGGTCCCGGCCCATACCTGCATCGTGTCGCTTGGCGCGATGGCGAGCATCCCCATCGCCACCACCCGCTCGTGGTCGAAGACCGGGCGCCAGGTGGTCCCGTTGTTCGACGACTTCCAGATCCCGCCGCCGGCCGCGGCCACGAAGAGGGTCTTGGACGGCGATGGGATTCCCGCGATGTCGGAGACGCGCCCCATTGTGTTCGCCGGCCCCACCAGGCGCCAGCGGAAGGTGGCGAGCGTCGACGAGTCGACCTCGAACGACGACGGCGTGGCCTGCGCTCCTGCACGCGTCGCAGCACCGACGAGTGCAAGGCAGGCGGCTGCGGCGAGGTACGTGAGATGCGACCGCAAAACAGGAAGTGACATGGGTCAGCAGTGGAAAGAAAGAAGACACGGGACGCGACGGCGCCGCGCGCGGTCAGCGCGTGCCGAAGAGGGGGGCTCTCCGACGACGCGTGGAACTCTACGAGAACGCGCCGATCGCGCCAGTTGCTGCAGACGCAGCGTCACTCCGCATCGCCGCCGCCCGACTCCTGGCGCCCAGCTCCGAATACGCGGCACGCCACCCGCCCGGACGGGGCGGGTAGCGTGCCAGGCGTGCCGGCGCAGCGGGATCTGTCCGGGTGGTTCCCGACGCAGACGCTAGCGCGTCACGCGGATCTGCTTGATCATGCCGTGATGTGAGTGCAGCTGCTTCGAGAGCGGGTTGTAGGTGGTGCAGAGCAGCACGTAGTCGCCGGGGATCAGGTCGACGGTCACGTTCACCGAACGCCCGCGCGCCAGGTTGGTGGTGCCGCCCACGCCTTCGAACGGAGGCGGACCCGACGGGTTCTCGGCCCATTTCACGGCCTGGTCGATACCGCGTCCCGGCAGGAGCCTAATGATCTGAAGCTGGTGCTCGAACTGGCCGGTGTTGTCCACGCGAATGACCCGGCGACCGGCGTTCAGGGGCCCATCAATGGTGAAGTTCCACTCGTACAGCTTGATCGTCGCCACCGCCGGCGGCAGCGCCGCCCCCGCCGAGCCGTTGGGGCGCTGGACCACGGACAGCTCCTCGACGTCGCGCAGGATCAGCGGCCCCCCCGGCTTCGAGAGGATGGGGAGCGGGACGACGACGTAGCGGCCGGGCTCAAGCACCATGGCGACGGACGAGACCCCGCCGGGGAGCCCTGACTCCGGCCCCCCCATGCGATTGATCCACGGGACGTTCCAGTCGCCGGAGCGCAGGTACTCCGAGATCGACGCGACGCGATCCAGTCGCTCCACCTTGAGGATATTGACCTGCTGCGGCCCGGTCGACCGATTGAACAGCCGAACGTTCACCACGCCCGCGTCTACCTGCGACGGGACGTCGAGCGACTTGTCGGTCACGACGATGACCAGCTCCGCCCCGAGCGGCGCTACGGGACGCGCCGTGCTCGCGCGCTTCTGCACCGGCGGCGTAGCGCGGCTCTTCGTGGCCTGCGCCGCGAGGACGCCCGGCGTCGACCAACCGAGCGAACAGACGAGGAGCGCGAGGGACAGGCGTGTGCGCATCTGAGGCCTCCGGCGCGATGTGGGGTCCCCTAAACTCCGGCATCGCTCAGCACAACGCCAGAGAGAATCCCCAATGGCGCGCAACACGCGCACCGGCGCCACCCGCGCCGGTGACCGAATCGCCCGGCGCCTGGCGCAGCGGCGAGCGGCGCGTCTATCTCGCCGTTTCGCTCCCCAGACGTGCGAGCAACGGCAGGAACGCATGCGCCTGCGCTCGCTCGCGAGCGATCCGTCGCGTGACCGCGATGGCGGGAAAGCCGATGCGTTCGAGGCCGTCCGCACATTCGGCGACGAGCCAGGCGCCCGCGTATGGATCGACCGTCTCGAATCGCTGCAGCGCGCGTGCGAAGAGGTCGAAGGCGGCACCGCTGTGTCCGGCGCTCAGCGCCAGGTGCACGCTCAATGCATCGACCAGCTCACGTCCCGGGAACCACCAGTCGGGTGCGGCGGTGGCGATGAGCTGATTGGCCCGCTCCCAGCGCGCCGCAGTGCTCGCCGCTTCGGGGCCGCCGTTGGTCAGCGCCGCGCCCGCCAGCGCGGTCAGCTCGATCCATCCGAGGTCGAGCGCGCGAGCCTCGCCGGTCGCCACGTCGTACAGCGCATGCGCCTGCGCGCGATCGCCGAGGTCGCGGGCGACGTGTGCTGCGAGCAGCGTGGTCCGCAGCCGTTCGGGCGGGTCGCCTAACGCCGAGAAGATGCGCTCGGCGTCACCGAGCCACTGCATCGCCTCGCCGAATACTCCCTGGCGCCCACGCAACTCGGCGAGTGCGCGCGACACGGCGGCGGCGAGCGGCGCCGAGTGCGCGCCCCTCGCGGCGTCCAACGCCTCACCGAGCGCTTCGTCGGCGTGTGCGAGGTGTCCGGCGCGCACGTACAGGTCGCCGAGTGCAAGGCGGGTACGTCCCGCGACGAGGCGATCGCCGCTCCCGATCCCGCGCGCCGCCGCGTCGCGCGCGAGGGCCAGCGCCTCGGCGGGCGCGGTGCCGTAGCGGGCGGCCGCGAGCAGGCCCTGCGCGTCGGCCTGTTGCGCCGCGGTTGCCCGCCTGCCGAGTGACGCGAGGGCCCGTTCCACCAGCGAGGTCGCGAGGGGCCAGTCTGCCACCTCAATGGCGAGCGTGGCGGCCGCCAGCTGCACAGCGGCGTGGACCTCCGACCCGGTCCCGGTGGGCTCGTCGTTCGCCAGCATCGCGCGCAGCGCCTCGAGCGATCGCAGCGGGGACTTGCCACGATGCACGCGCGCACGCTCACGCAGTTCGCGCACGGCCAGCGGCGCGTCGCCGGCCTGCGAGTCGCTCCGCAGCCACTCCAGCGCGAGGTCGCACCACGTCTCGGCACTGGCGTAACGGCCGGCGTCGAAGGCGCGGGTCGCCAGCTGCACGCGCAGCGTCGCGAGGTCGCGCGCCGACGGGGCGTAGCGCTGCGCCAGCTGCAACGCTTCGAGGGCGGCGTCGTGGGCGAAGACCGACGCCGATCGCTCGGCGGCCAGGCGGGCGTAGCGGAAGGCCTCGGGATCAAGTCCGGCGGCATGGTAGTGACCAGTGATCACCTCGACCGACGAAGGTGCACGCAGCTCCAGCAGGCGGGCGGTGATCTCGTGCAGCCGCTGGCGCTGCCGCTCCGGGACCTCTCGGATCACCGCCTCGGCGAGCCGCTCGTGCGAGAAGATGTACTCTCCGTCTCGGCTGACGGAGACGACCGCGGCCGCCTCCCCCTCATCGAGTGCGGCCGTCACCTGTCCCGCGGCGACGTTGGCCGTCGCCAGGAGCAATTCCACCGAAAAGGGTGAGCCGAGTACGGCCGCCGTCGCGAGGATCGACCGCGCGGCCGGTGACAGCCGGTGCAGTCGTCGCTCGAGCACGAAGGCGACCCCGGGCGGGAGTGCCGCACCCGAGAGCGGGCGCCATTCCCAACGCGTGCCGCCGTACCAGATCCCGCCTCCCTCGGCCAGCGCGTGCAGCACCTGCACCACGTGCAACGGAATCCCCTCGGTGTAGCCATGCAGCACGCGAGGAAATTCGTCACCTGGGTCGGCGTCGCGAAATACCACCTGCGTCCAGCGTCGCAGCTCCTCGACGCTGAAGCGACGCAGCGAGAGGTGCGTCGTGCGCGCATGCTGCGTGAGCCGGCGGCGCCAGTCGGCGGCGGCCCGGGCTTCCTCGGGGCGAAGCGTCAGGACGAGGAAGAGCCGCTCGCCGTCGAGGGCGGCGAGCAGCGCGTCGAGCACCGCCCAGCTCGCGGCATCCGCCCACTGCATGTCCTCGAACACGAGGACGAGAAGGCGCTCCCGCGCCACCCGGCGCACCGCGCGCACGATCTCCTCCTGGAGCAGGGAGGGGGTGAGCGCCCAGTCGTCACCGTCGCGAGGTGCGGGCAGTCCCGGGACGAGTCGCGGAAGCGCCCGCCACTCGTCGAGCGCGATGTGACCCGCCGCGTGCAACCGCGCGATGACGTCGGTCCACGGTGCATACGGCGACGACTGGTCGCCGTCGAGGCACTGCGCCGTGATCAGCGTCCCGGTGCGCAGCCGGATCTCCGGCTCGAGGTGACGCACGAGCGCCGTCTTGCCGATCCCCTCTTCACCGTCGACGAAGACGAGGCGCGCGTCGGCGCGGTTGGCGAGGTCGAGCTGCCCGACGATCGTGCGCAACTCCTCCTCGCGCGCGACGAAGGCGGCGAAGTCCAGCTGTGCGCGCACCGTCGTCGTATCGGCGTGATCGGCGACGACCACGCGATCGCGTCCGTCGCGCTTGGCGCGGTAGAGTGCGCGGTCGGCGGCTGCAACGAGCGATTCGATCGTCTCGCCGTCGGCCGGCGCGCCGGCGAGGGCAATCGAGACCGAGATCGAGATCTCCTCGTCAGGGGCGTCGCGCCGGGCACAGCGCAGGCGCGCGCAACTATCCCTCAGGCGTTCGGCGATGTCGAGGGCTACCTCGGGCGTCGTGCTGGGGAGGAGCACGAGGAACTCGTCACCACCGCGGCGGCCGATCAGGTCGCCCGTTCGTAAGCCGCGCTGCAGCACCTTGGCGATGGCCCAGAGCAGGTCGTCACCCTGCAACCGACCGTACGCGGCATTCACCCGGGTGAAGTGATCGACATCCAGCAGCAGGAGTGCCACCGGCTGCTCGACGTCGCGTCGCGCGGCGAGCAGACGCGCGGCGCGCCGCGTCCACGAGGCGCGGTCGGCGACCGAGGTGAGCACGTCATCGAGGATCGGCGGATCGCGCGGCTCGGCCTGCGGTGTCATCGATGCGGGGGAGGTGACGCCCGGGATCGCGATCCCCTCCTGCACGACCTCCGCAAACACCTTGAAGACCGCGGGATCGAACTGTCGGCCCACGTCGCGGCGCATGACGTCGAGCGCCTCGTCGTGGGGAACCGCGACCTTGAACGACCGCCGCGAGACGAGCGCATCGTAGACGTCGGCGACGGTGAAGATGCGCGCGGCGAGCGGAATCTCCTCGCCGGCGAGACCGTGCGGGTAGCCCGAGCCATCCCAGCATTCGTGGTGCGACTCGACGATCGGGCGGACTTCCCACGGGAAGTCGATGTCGCGCAGCATGTCGGCGCCGGCGACCGGGTGCCGTTTCACGATCGCCCACTCTTCCGGCGACAGGCGGCCGGACTTGTTCAGGATCGTTGGGGGAATCTCGAGCTTGCCGATGTCGTGCAGGTAGGCGCCGACCCGATACCAGCGCAGCGCCTGCCGCTCGATCCCCATGCGGCGCGCAATCTCGCAGGTGAGGTCGGCGACGCGGTCGCAGTGACCACCGGTGGCGTGATCCTTTCCCTCGATACGCTGCGCCAGCCGTCGGACCACATCGAAAAAACCCTCATCGAGTCGCCGCATGCGTCGCGCGGCGTTGCCATCGACGCCGCGCACGCGCAGCTGGGCGAGCGCGCGATACGCGCGATTGAGCGCGCGCAGCGCCGACGCATGCCGGTCGCTTCGGGCCAGGAGGTCGGCCAGCTCACGCGCCGTCTCGGCGATGAGCAGCAGGTCCTCCTCTCCCTCCGCGAGACGATCGGCCTGTTCCAGCAAACGCTCGGCGCGCGGCAGGTCGCCGAGCTCACGGGCGACGATCCCGGCGAGTACGAGTGCGCGCGCGAGGAGGGAGCGGTCGTCGACGCGGCGCGCGAGTTCGAGCGCGCGATCGGCAGCGGCCTGAGCGCGCTCGACGTTGGCGCGATCGAGCGCCATCTCGGCGCGACCGAGCTCGATCGAAGCCAGCAACCGCTCGTTGTGCTGACCGGTGGCCGCGGCCGCAGCGTCGGCAAAGGCCTGCTCCGCTGCGTTCCACCGCTTGAGGTCCGCGAAGCAACCGGCCAGTCGGGCCGCGGCGCTGGCGACCCCGTCCTCGTCGCCCACGGTCCGAAAGCCCTCGAGCGCGGACTCACCCAGGGTGATCGCCTCGGCCAGTTGGCCCCCCAGGATGGCGAGGTCGGCGAGGTGCGACGCTCCAAGCGCGGCGAGGCCGGGGCGACCCGACTCGGTGGCGCGTCGCCGGACCTCCACGAAGTCCTCGCGGGCGTCGCCGACCTGGCCGTCCAGCCAGCGAATGCAGCCGCGCAACTCGAGCGCCTCGGCGATGCCCATCTCCATGCCCGCCTCCGTCGGGAGGGCGAAGACCGCCTCCACGCAGTCGAGGGCAGCCCCGCTGTTGCGCGTGGCGAGATGCGTGCGCCCCACGCCGAGCAGGAGGCGCGCGATGCTCCAGGCGGGTGTGTCAACGGTCAGCGAATGCAGCGCGCGCTCATACAGCTCGCGTGCTGCTTGCACCTGCCCGCGCGCCTCGGCGAGGCGCCCCTGTTCGAGGAGCGCGCCAAGCCAGGTGGGCGCGGGAGCCGCGGCAGTCATCGATCAGAAAATGGGGAGGGATGAAACAGCTGTATGAGGACGAACGACGCGACGACGCGTTGCGCGGCGTCGTGCCGGGGGCGCCTCGTTGACCGCGCGTGATCCCACGCGGCGCGGAGGATTGCGGCAATAACAAGGATAGCTGTGTTGACATCGTCACCGTTCAATGGGATGCTATGCCGCGTGCTGCGCTCGAAATTCGCCAGGCTGCGGTCGCCGCCGTGCGAATGGACAAACTGCGGTGTCTTCCCAGCGAACACCCTTCCCCCCCCATCACACCGCAGGCGCGCACGCGTTCGTTCCTCTCCACGGAGGTCGCAATGCACAAAAGTCGTCGAACACCAGGTTGGAGAACCGGAGGGCTGTCCATCGCAGCGGCACTGCTGTTCGCGCTTGGACCGGCAATACTGGACGCGCAGCAGTCGACTGGGACGATCCGCGGCAACGTCACGAACGCTGCATCGAAGGCGCCGCTCGGCAATGCCCAGGTCTTCGTCGCCGGCACGACGCTGGGCGGCCTGACAACGGCCGACGGGTCGTTCTCGATCGTTGCGGTGCCGGTGGGATCACGCGTCGTGCGTGTCCGCCTGATCGGCTACCAGCCGACCGAGAAGACGGTGACGGTGACTGAAGGCGGGACAGCGACAGTCGACTTCACCCTGACGCAAAGTGCGATCTCGCTCGACGAGGTCGTCGTGACGGGGACGGGGGGCTCCGCCCGCAAGCGCGAGGTGGGCAACTCGATCGGCCAGATCAAGGTGTCCGACATTGCCGAGGTTCCGAGCAACGTTTCGCAGATGCTGACCGGTCGCCTCGCGGGCGTCAACGTCTCCGGCGGGACGGGGAACTCCGGCGGTGGATCGGCCATCCGCCTCCGTGGCGCAACGAGCGTCGCGCTCACCAACCAACCGCTGATCTTCATCGACGGCGTGCGCACGCGCAGTGACGAGTATCCGCGCAACGGCATCTTCACTGGCACCACGCAGCGCGGTGCCAACGCCTATGGCAGCCCGCTGAACGACATCAATCCCGACGACATCGAGCGTATCGAGGTCGTGAAGGGTGCGGCGGCTGCAACGTTGTATGGCACCGACGCCGCGGCCGGCGTCATCCAGATCTTCACCAAGCGCGGCGCCTCGGGTGCGGCCAAGTGGAACGTGCAGCTGAATTCCGGCTTCAGCAGCCTGCAGAAGTTCGGCATCGATACGGTGCCGCTGCTCTACATGGATCCGTTCCTCCGCAACTCGAAGACGGGCCGTTTCGGACCGGACAACTACGCGATGCGCTACGGCACCACGGCGCAGGTGTCCGGCGGGTCGGGCGACAACCTCCGGTACCTGCTCTCGGCCAATGCAGACAATACCGACGGCGTCCTGCCCAACGACAAGGACCGCAAGTACCAGATGCGCGCCAACCTCGACTTCTCGCCGATCAAGAACATCGCGGTGAACTGGAGCAGCGCGTACACGAACAACCTGGTCAACCAGACGCCGGCCGGAAACAACGCGCAGGGCGTGACCCTGAATGCGTTCCGGCGCGACCGCAACTACTTCGGGAACTCGAACCCGGACACGATCGCGCAGGTGTTCAAGCAACAGCTCGACAGCTACATCGATCGCAGCATCATGGGTTTGACGACGACGTGGACGCCGATCGCGCGCTTCTCGAGCCGCTTCACGCTCGGCTACGACCGCGCGGCGCTGGAGAACCGGAACGTGCGTCCCTTCGGATTCCCCGGCGTCCCGCTGGGCGTGATCCAGAACCAGCGGTGGGCCAACAACACGCTGAGCACCGATTGGGTCAACAACTACGAGTTCGGGCTCGGCAAGGACCTGCGCATTACCGCCTCTGCCGGCACGCAGTACGTGAACTCGCTCGTCGGCGACGTGGTGGCCTTTGCCGAGAACTTCGCGACGCCCTCGGCGCCGACGGTGGCGTCCGGTGGCCTCAAGAACGCCGATGAGAACCGGCAGCGCGTCGTCACGGGTGGTGCATTCAGCCAGGCGCTGATCGGCCTCAAGGATCGCTACTTCCTCACCTTCGGCGGTCGTCTCGACGGCAACAGCGCCTTCGGTAAGGACTTCGGCTTCCAGTTCTACCCGAAGGTCAGCGGTTCGTGGGTCGTCTCCGACGAGAGCTTCTGGAAGGCGTCGCTCGGGACCCTGAAGCTGCGCGCGGCGTATGGTGAGGCCGGACGCGCCCCGGGCGCCTTCGCTGCCGTTCGAACCTACAGCCAGATCGGCTGGGGGACCGCGACCGCCGTGCGACCGAACAACCTCGGCAACGCATCACTAGGCCCCGAACGTACGACGGAGACGGAACTCGGCTTCGACGAAAGCCTCTTCGCGGGGCGTTTGGGCATCGACTTCACGTACTTCAAGGCAACGACGACCGACGCCCTGTTCAGCGTGCGTTCCGTGCCGTCGAACGGATTCCTCAACAACACGCTCAAGAACGTCGGCGAGATGGAGAAGTCGGGCGTCGAGGCGGCCATCACGACGACACTCATTGAGCGTCCCCACTTCGGCCTCAGCGCCGGGCTGAATTTCAGCACCAATAACAGCAAGGTCCTAAGCCTTGGGGGAGCCCCGTCGTTCACGGTCGGTAACTTCGGCTGGGTGGTGGAGGGAGAGCCGGCCCCGGTGCTCCGCGGCAAGATCATCCGCAATCCCGACGCCCGCGGAGTCGCACCGGACACCTCGTCGAACTACGACTTCGGCCCGAGCCAGCCGACGCGCATCATCGGCGGCAGCCTGAACCTGCGGACGTGGCGCAACATCAGCATCGCCATGCGCGGTGAGTACCAGAGCGGGGCCTACATCGACGAAGATGCCTCGTACCAGGCACTCTCGCGGTCGGTGCTGTGGCCGACCTGCTTCGAGGCCTACAAGAATATTGCTGCCAGCAAGCCGATCACCGTGCGCGAAACGCTGACCTGTATCCCGGCCAACGTGCGCTCCGACATGTTCATCTTCCCGGCCGACTTCTTCAAGATCCGCGACATCACGATGACCGTGCCGCTCGGCCGGCTGATCCCGGGGACGACCAGCAGCTCCTTCGTCTTCTCGGCCCAGAACATCCTCCGGCACAACTACGGCATGCCGCTCTTTGACCCGGAGATGTCCGGGAACGACGGCTTCAACGCCACCGTGCGCTACATCTCGGAGCACATCCCGTCGCCGGCCGTGTTCCTGACCTCCCTTCGCATCTCGTTCTGAGGAACCCGCCAATGACTACGACGACTTCCTCGATCCCTCGCCAGGCTCTGCGCGCGCTCTTCGCCACGACCTGCCTCGCGGCGATGGGCGGCTGCACCCTCGATGCCGTCAATCCCGGCCCGATCCAGGCCGACGCCCTCAACAACGCCGGGGCGCTCTCCGCACTCATCAACGGCGCCGGGCGTGATCTCGCCGAGGCGATCAACTGGACCTCCTATACGGGAGCAGCAGCCACGCGCGAATTGCAGCCGGCGGGTTCCACCGCCGCCTTCGGTATCTCGGTGCGCCAGCAGAAAGGGATCCTGGCCGATGACGAGAACGACACCTGGTGGGACAATGCCCAGCGCGCGCGATGGACGGCCGAGGACGCTGTGAAGCGCGCCAAGGACGTCCTCGGGGCGAACGCCTCGAAGAGCACACAGCTGGCGCAGGCGCTCGTGTGGGCCGGATACGCCAACCGTCACCTCGGCGAGAACTTCTGCGAGGGGGTGATCGACGGCGGGGCACCCGGGCCGCACACAATCTATTTCGACCGTGCCGAAGCCAACTTCACCGAGGCCATCGCTGTGGCGACGGCGGCGGCCAATGCCACCCTGGCCACCGCCGCGACCGCCGGACGCGCCTCGGTACGGCTGCTCAAGAACACTCCGGCTTCGGCGGCCGCTGACGCGGCGACCGTCGTCAACAGCTTCGTCTACAAGATGCCGTACTACCAGAACGAGCTGGATCAATACAATCGCATCTACTGGGCGGGGGCGAACCAGCCGTACCGCGCGCACACGGTGTGGAACACGGTCTACGAGAACTATCGCAAGACCACGAAGGATCCTCGCGTCCCCTTCGATAGCAGCCTCACGATCCTCACCGGTGATGCCGCGGTCGGCAATCTCGGCCGCGTTCGGTGGTATTTCCAGACGAAGTTCGCGGACCGCACGAGCGGGATCAATCTGTCGAGCGGGTGGGAGATGCGGCTGATCGAGGCCGAAGCGAAGCTGATCGCGGGCACCGACATCGCGGGCGCGATGACGCTGATCAACGCCCACCGGGTGGCGCTCTCGCTCACTCCCTGGACCGCGACGACGCTGCCCGACGCGTGGACCGCACTCAAGCGCGAACGCGGCATCGAGCTCTGGCTTGAGGCTCGCCGGCTCGGTGACTTCCGCCGTTGGGAGACGCTCAATCGCCCAGGGACCATCGACGTGCTCGAGCAGCTGCCCGGCCGTGACCTGTGCTTCAACACCTCACTCTCCGAAAAGCAGACGAACCCGAACTATCCGTAGCGTCGATCGCGTACGCGCTGCCGATCGATCGGCCGCGTCGCTGCGACCACCCGGCGGCGCCCCTCTGGAAGGGGCGCCGCTTGTTTGCACCCGGTCGCTCCGCCCGTCGGGTCGCTGCGAATCGCAAATTCCCGTCGCACACCACCTCGCTCGCTCGTTCGCCGATGCCCGCCGCCGTCAGCGCCGTCGCGCCGGCGTTGGACGTTACGTAGACTGAACGATGCGCCTCATCTCGCTCTGCCCGTCGCTCACCGAACTCCTCCACGACCTCGGCGCCGTGACGGAGGTCGTGGGACGCACCCGGTTCTGCGTCCATCCGGCGCCGTGGGTCGACGGCATCGAACGTGTGGGTGGCACGAAGAACCCGAAGATCGAACGCATCGTCGCGCTTGCTCCCGACCTCGTGGTGATGAACGAGGAGGAGAACCGCCTGGAGGACGCCACGGCGCTGCGCGACGCGGGGATCACCGTCCACAGCAGCCTCCCGCGTACCGTCGCGGACACAGCGCAGATGGTCCGCGACATCGCCCACGCCATCGGGCGCGACGGGGCGGGGGCGCGCATTGCCGACGACATCCTGCAGCGCGCCCAGCGCGTGCAGGCGTCGGCCGAGGAAAAGGCGGAGGTCTCCTACGGCTACCTCATCTGGCGTGAACCGTGGATGACGGTCAACGGCGACACCTTCATCAGCGCGCTGCTTTCCCTCGCTGGAGGACGCAACGTCTTCGGCGCTGCCGCCACGCGCTACCCGGTCGTCACCCTGGCCGAGCTCCGCGCGGCGTCGCCCGACGTCGTCTTCCTGTCCAGCGAACCTTTTCCGTTCACGGCGTTGCACGCCGCCGAAGTGGCGGGGGAACTGGGGATCGATGAAGGGCGGGTCGTCAGGTGCGACGGGGAGTTGCTCTCGTGGCACGGCTCGCGCACGCCCGCGGGGATCGACTATGCGGAATCGCTGGTCTCCGCTCAGCGCACTGCCCGCCGCTAGGGCGCGCCCGAGACACCGCTCGCCCCAGCGCGACACGTCCCGGCCCCGCCGCATGGGCGTAGCCCGCGACGAACGCGATGCTATCGCCGTTCGTGAGCGTCCCGTCCTCCTCCCGACCAGACTCCCCCCGATGCTGAACGTCCCGCTCTCCCGCTCCCGCAACGTCGGAATGCATGCGCTCCTCGTCGCGCTAGCACTGGGCATTCCCGCGCCGCGTCGGGTCGAAGCCCAGGACGTCCCGCCCGTCATGCAGATCACGATGCAACGGTTGCGCCCGACGATGCACGTGGCGTCGGGCTACGCCAATGGCAACGTCCTGATCGTCGAGAGTGACACCGGGCTCCTCCTCGTCGACGCACAAACAGCGAAGCGTGTGGCCGAGCTGGATAGTGCCATCCGCATGGTGAGCGCGCGTCCGGTGCGGCTGGTCATCGACACGCACTATCACGGCGATCATGTCGAAGGAAACGCGCACTTTCGCTCGCAGGGGGCGCAGGTGCTGGCGCATCGTACCGTGCCGGTGCAAGCGGAAAAGGACACAGTGATCGCCGACTGGGGGAACTGGCATCGCACCTCGCTCGCGGTGGACGCGCTCCCCACGCGTGCCTTCGACGATTCGGTCTCGTTCGACTTCGGACGCGAGCGGGTCGTCGTGCTGCATGCCCCCAGCGCGCATACCGACGGCGACGCGATGATCTGGTTCCCGCGCAGCAACGTCCTCCACATCGGCGACATCTTCGAGGTCGGGGCGCCGCCATTTATCGACCTGTGGTCCGGCGGATCGCTCGCGGGGATGCTGGGTGCGATCGACCGCGTCATGGCGATGGTCAACGACCAGACGTCGATCGTCCCCGGGCACGGACCTGTCTCCTCGCGCGCCGACCTCGCGAGATACCGCGAGATGCTGCAGACAGTTGGAGACCGGGTGCGCACGGCTGCGGCGCGCGGCGCGTCGGCCGACGAGGTCGTGGCGGCGAGCCCCGCCCAGGAGTGGGAAGCGTCGATGGGCGGCCCGCGGCGTGCGCAGCAGCTCGTCCGACTCATTTACGCTGATGCGGCGCGCGCGCGCCGCTAGCGCCGCAACAGGTAGCTCAGCTTGAGGAAGAAGCCGTCGCGCACGCGCTCAACCTGCCGGAAGCGGAAAGCCTCCGGTTCGGTGAGTGAGCTCCCGTAGCCCGCGAAGAAGACGGTCCCGGGGCTGGGGACATACGACAGCAGCCAGTCCATGCGCAGGTCGCGCGTGCTCGTCGCGACGGCGGGGGCGTACGCCCCATCGGTCAGGATCACGATTGGGGCGTCGGTGGCCGGGTCGCGCAGCGCATCGCGGCGCCGGCTGTTGTACTGCCCGACGACGCGAAGGAAGAGCGCGCGCGTGAGCTGATACTCTGCCTTGAGTCGCGGCACGTTCGCCTTCGAGAGCAGGCTGCCGTCGCGCCAGCGGGTGTAGTGGCTATAGAGGTACGACGTCGTCAGCCGCAACTGCGCCGACGGACGGAAATCCAGGTCGGCCGAGTAATCGCGGCGCCGGGCGGGTGCCGTCTCGAAGAAGTCGACGTCGCGTCCCACAAAGGCCGAGAAGCGTCCCGACCACAGGCGGTACTGCGGCGTGTTCACCCGCGCGAGCAGCACGTACGTCGGGGTGCGCCGCGAGGGGGTGAAGGCGAGCGTGTCGAACAACCCGTTCGACGAGGCGCCGACGCGGAGCGTGGCGTATCCCGTGTACTTCCGGTCGTCGAACAGCCAGGACTCGCGCACCGGGGTCAGGCTCACGACCCAGCCACCGCGAATGTTCGTTACCGTCTCGAACTGCAGCTTCGTCTCCTGCACGCTCGCGCCATCGAAGAAGCGATCGTACAACCAGAGCGCGTCATACCCCTGCCTGACGAGGAAACTCTCCACCAGCGAGCCGGGCTTCCAGTACCACGACAGTCGGTTGTACGCGCTCGCACTTACGTAATCGTTTCGCGGAACGAAGCCGGCTGCCGCGTCGAAGTCAGGGGCGATCGCGTTGAAGCCGTAGCGGATGCCGAATCGGCGCCCGGTGCGCGTGATCGAGGCATCCCAGAGCGGTGCCGTCTTCACGCTCGAGTCCTCGAACGCGCGGCGCGCACTCCCTCCCGCCGTCGCCGTGAACGAGTACGCTTTCGCGAAGACGATACGGGTGTCGGCGAGGGCGACCCGGGAAAAGACCCCGCCCTCCCTGCGGTCGGTGACGCTCAGCCCTGCCGTCGACGCGGCCAGCAGGTCACGACGCACGCGCAGGAGGCTCACCAACGGGCGATCCTGCCCCGTCGTCGACGCGTTGCGCGCATCCAGCGCCCCCATGTACGCGAAGGTCGTCCGCCCCACGCGCCCCGTGAGCTTGAGCGCCGCATCGGGCTGCACGATGCGGCGCGTGTACATCAGGTTGCTCGGTGCATCGAAGTACTCGCTCCCGTCGAGGAAGAACGGGCGTCGTTCTGGAAAGAAGAGCGAGAAACGCGTGTCGCCCGGCACCTGCGCCGCGTCGGCCTCCACCTGGGAAAAGTCGGGACGGATGGTGGCGTTGAGCGTGATGTTCGGCACGAGGCGCAAGCGCACATTGCCCCCCAGCCGCGCTTCCGACGTATAAGTCCAGGCGTCGCCCTGCGGGGCGCCCGCAAGCGATTCGGTGACCTCCGGATTGAGCTCGGCGACCACGTCGCGCTGCAACGACGAAAAGCCGGTGAGCGTCCCCGACTGGACCAGGAACGAGGCCGATCCGCGCCGGGTCGGCATCCACGTCTGCTGGTAGCCCGTGTGCTGCACGTATCGCACGACGTTGAAGGCCCAGGACTGGAGATCGCTCCCCTGGAAGCGGATGCTCTTGAGCGGGATGCGCACCTCGATCTCGTAGCCTCCCGCCACCACCCGCCCCTTGGATTCGAAGACGAAATCGGGGGAGAGGTCGATGTTGGCCGACGGGTTGCTGCCAAAGGTCTGCCCGCGGGGCTGCGGCGGGCTGAAGCCTTCGGTGCGCACGCCGTCGGCCTGCACGCCGAACGGGTTGACGCCGAAGATGAAGGCGCGCCGCCGGTCGTTGAACGGGTCGAGGACGAACTGGATGTAGTCGTCGCTCTCGATCTTGTCCCGGGCCGCCAGCGTGGCGTGGACCGAACCGTGCCCCTCGAAGGCGCGCACGCCGAAGTAGACGTCGCTACTCGTGTACCAGACGTAGATCTCGGTCGAGTCGTCGGCGGGACGATCGTCGATCGGGAGGTAGCTGGAAAAGCCGGTGAGTAGTGCAGCCCTCCCCCACGCTCCCTCCTGCAACACGCCATCGATCGTGACGGTGTCGTCCTCGAGTCGGGGAATGGCGGCGGTCGTTTCGTTCTGCCGCCCGTTGTACACTCGTTGCTGTGCCGCCAGCGGTGGGGCGAGCGCGACCAGCGCGACCAGCGTGCCGATCGATACCGCGAGTCCAACAGCCATTACTCCTCGGTCTTGGCCCAGCGGAAGAATATCACCGACATGGCGATGAAGGCGATCGTCGCCCCCCCGATGCTCATCAGCGCTCCCGCGGCCTGGTGATCGTCATGCGACGAGATACCCGCCACCGGCGGCCGCAATTCGTACCAGCCGTAGAGCGGCGTCTCGCTGTACGCCAGGAATCCCGCCAACCCGAACATGACGGGCGAGAACATCAGGCCGCCGATCAGGTAGAGCATGCGAAGCGGCGGGGGGAACTTCGCACGAATCGGGCGATCCACAACCACCGGCCACCAGAAGAAGATCCCCGTCGTCAACCACGCGAGGTCGATCACCATCGAGCCGAGCTGCGAGCGCATCAACGCGTCGGCCACGAACGGGAGGTGGGTGACGAGCACGGTGGCGTTAAAGACGAGAAGGGCGAAAATCGGGGCGGTCAGGTGCCGGATCAGCGCGCTCTCGGTGATCATCTCCTGCGCCGGCGGTGAGATCCCGCGCAGGATCAGCGGCGGCGCGACGAGGCCGATGAGCAGGAACTGCAGCATGTGCACGCTGGCCAGGTAGCCGGCGCCTAACGCGCCGA
>JBDTUA010000046.1:0-20860 GCA_040007995.1 Gemmatimonadota bacterium
GTGCGGGTGGCCTACCAGGCGATGGCGGCCGTGCTCGGCGGCACCCAGTCCCTGCACACGAACTCCATGGACGAGACGCTCGCCCTGCCGACGGAAGAGGCGGTGCAGGTGGCGCTGCGCACGCAGCAGGTCCTGGCGTACGAGACCGGCGTACCGAACGTCATCGATCCGCTCGGGGGCTCGTTCTACGTCGAGGCGCTCACCGATCAGTTCGAACGCGAGGCCGAAGCCATCTTCGCCGAGATCGAGGAGCAGGGCGGCGTGGTGAAGGGGATCGAACAGGGATGGTTCCAGCGGAAAATCGCCGAGAGCGCCATGCGGCAGCAGTGGGAGATCGAGCAGCACCGGCGCGTCGTCGTCGGGGTGAACGAATTCGTCACCGAGGAACCGGCGCTCTCGATTCCAGTGCTGCGCGTGGGTAAGGAAGCCGACGACACGCAGCGCGCGCGGCTGGCGGAAGTGCGCCGCACCCGCGACGCGTCGCTCGTGGCGTCGCGCCTCGATGCGCTGCGCGAGGCCGCGCGCTCCGATGCGAACATGATCCCCTTCATCCTCGACTGCGCCCGGGCGTACTGCACGCTGTACGAGATCCGCGCGGCGATGGAGGAGGTCTTCGGCGCCTACCGGGAACCGGTGTTCTTTTGAGCGAGTGGTGGGCCACGTATTTCGACGAGCAGTACCTGCTGGAGTACGAGCCGATCTTCTCGCTCCAGCGCGATCGCGAGGAAGTCGGTCGACTGGTCGACCTGCTCGCCCTCCCCGTCGGGGCACGGGTGCTCGATGTCCCGTGCGGCCAGGGACGTCATGCCCACCTGCTCGCCGAGGCGGGCTACAACGTCGATGGACTCGACTACTCCAACCATTTGTTGCAGGCGGCCCGCGCGCGCGGCACCGGGCGGTCGCTCCGGTACACGCGGGGCGACATGCGACGACTCCCGGCGCGCTGGAGCGGTCGCTTTGACGCCGTGGTCAACCTCTTTACCTCGTTTGGTTTTTTCACCGATCCACGCGACGACGTCCGGGTGATCGCGGAGTTCGCACGCGTTCTCAAGCCCGGCGGCCTCCTCGCGTGGCACGGCGGCAGCCGCGACGGGGTGATGGCGCGCTACCTCGCCCGCGATTGGTGGACGACCAGCGACGGAACGATCGTGGCTCACGAGCGCCGTTTCGACCCCCTCTCCGGCGTGCTCACGATTCGCTCCACCTTCCGAGGGCGAACGGTCACCGGGGAGCGGGAGCACCAGATTCGGCTCTATACGGCCACACGACTGGCCGAGCTGTGTGCCGAGGCCGGACTGATCGTCGAGGGCTCGTTCGAGGCCTTCAGCGAGCGCCCGCTGCGCCGCACGTCGAGCGAGATGCTGCTGGTGGCACGCAAGGATTGACGCAGGGCAGCACCGTCCGCTCCTCCCGACGGCAGGGATCACATCGCGTACCGTCCGGGCCCGTGCGGCGTGCGCTCCGGAGGCGATCGTGGTGCCACCGGCGCGTGGACGGGAGTAGCTTTGATCGGTCCGAGCTTCTCCCTGCGTTCCGCCGCCCGCTCCGCGTATTGCTCATGTCCCGACCCATTCGCGTGCTGATTGCCAAGCCTGGACTCGACGGTCACGATCGAGGGGCCAAGGTCGTCGCTGCCGCGCTGCGCGACGCCGGCATGGAGGTGATCTATACCGGTCTGCATCAGACCCCTGAAATGATCGCCACGGCGGCGATTCAGGAGGACGTCGATGTGATCGGACTCTCCATTCTCAGCGGCGCCCACATGACGCTCTTTCCTCGCGTGCACCAACTGCTGGTGGATGCCGGGCGCGATGACATCCTGCTCACCGGCGGAGGGATCATTCCCAAGGAGGACATGGAGGGGCTGCGCGCCCTGGGGATCGGCGAGCTGTTCGGTCCGGGGACGCCGACGTCGGCGCTGGTCGAATACATCCGCCACTGGTTCGAGACGAAGGAACAAGCCCCCGCATGACGTCTCGGTTGCACGGACTCAGCGCCCAGGTGCGCGCGCTGGAGTCGAAGCTGCTGGGCGGCGGCGGCGCAGAGCGGATCGCCCGACAGCACACGCAGGGGAAGCTGACGGCGCGAGAGCGTGTATCCGGTTTGTGCGATCCCGGCACGTCGTTCCTCGAGGTTGGACTGCTCGTGGCCTACGACCAGTATGAGGGGCAGGCTCCGGCGGCTGGCGTCGTGACGGGTATCGGCATGGTACACGGGCGCGAGGTGGTCATCATCGCTAACGATGCGACCGTCAAGGCCGGTTCGTGGTGGCCCGAGACGATCAAGAAGATGCTGCGTGCCCAGGAGATCGCGATGCGCTGCCGCATCCCGATCATCTACCTCGTCGACTCAGCGGGGGTGAACCTGCCGTATCAGGAAGGGGTCTTCCCCGGGCAGTACGGGGCGGCGCGCGTCTTCTACTACAACTCGATCATGCGTCGCTACCTGCGCATCCCGCAGATCGCGGCGGTCATGGGTCCGTGTATCGCGGGGGGGGCCTACCTGCCGGCGCTCTCCGACGTGATCCTGATGGTCAAGGGGACGTCGTTCATGGGGCTCGGCGGGCCGAACCTGGTGAAGGGAGCGACTGGCCAGGTGATCGACAGCGAGACGTTAGGCGGGGCGCGCACGCACACCGAGGTGAGCGCCGTGGCGCACTACGCGGTCGACGACGATCCGGCGTGCCTGACCAGAATCCGTGACCTCGTCGCGCGCCTGCCGCACGTCGACGTCGTTCAGTCGGCGGCGTCCAGTCCCGCGTCGGAGGCCGACCTGTACGAACTCCTCCCCGCTGACCATCGCATGTCCTACGACATGCACCGGGTGCTTGGGGCAATCCTCGACGACGGCGTGATCGACGAGTTCCAGGAGAACCTGGCGAAAGAGATGATCTGCGGCGACGGCAGGATCGACGGGATCGCGGTCGGGGTGATCGCCAACCAGCGCGGCCTGATCAAGGGTCGCGCCGGGGAGAGGCCGCGATTCGGCGGGATCGTCTATGCCGAGAGCGCCGACAAGGTCGCCTTCTTCATCGATCGCTGCGATCGCGAGGGGATACCGCTCCTCTTCGTGCAGGACGTGTCAGGCTTCATGGTCGGCGCCGAGGCGGAGCACGAGGGGATCATTCGCGCCGGGGCACGCTTCGTCGAAGCGATGGCGTGCGCGCGCGTTCCCAAGGTTGTCCTCACCGTGAACCACGCATCGGGCGCCGGCTACTACGCCATGGCAGGACAGGGATTCGATCCGGATTTCATCTTCTCGTGGCCGTCGGGGCGCATGGGCGTCATGGAGGGCGAGTCCGCGATCCAGGCTGTGCACGGCACCGCGCTCGACGCCGCCAAGAAGGCCGGCGTAGCTCCGGCTGACGAAGTGCTGGCGTCGGTGGAGGCGATGCGCGCTGACTACGAGCTGTATCTCGACGCCCGGTACGCCGCCGCGCGCGGCTACGTGGACGCCATCATTCATCCTGAAGAAACGCGCGAGGTCCTCTCGCGGGCTTTTCGCGCCGCGCGTCACAATCCAGGGCCGCACCTCGGTCCCTTCGTGCTTCCGTCCCAACTGGAGGTCGTTCGGTGAAATCGCTCGTGAGGGTCGCGTCGGGACAGGGATTCTGGGGAGATTGGCTCGAGGCGCCACGTCGGCAGGTCGAGGGAGGGGAGATCGACTACCTCATGCTCGACTACCTCGCCGAAGTGACGATGTCGATCCTGCAGAAGCAGAAGGAGCGCGATCCCCGGATGGGCTATGCGCGCGACTTCGTCGGGGCGATCGAGTCGGTCCTTCCCGCGCTGGTGGAACGCGGCGTGAAGGTCATCGCCAACGCAGGGGGCGTGAACCCGCGCGCCTGCGCCGACGCCCTGCTCGCCCTCACCGATGCACGAGGGGTGCGCGGCAAGTTGGTTTTAGGGGTCGTCACCGGTGATGACCTGCTGCCGCACCTCGACGAACTGCTGGCCGCGGGACATGGCCTGTCCAACATGGACACCGGCGAACCGTTGTCGGTGGTGCGCGACCGCGTGCTGTCGGCCAACGCCTACATCGGCTCGGAGCCGATCGTGGAGGCCCTCGCCCGGGGAGCGAACGTCGTCATCACCGGCCGCTCGACCGATACCGCCCTGACCATGGCGCCGCTGCGGCACGAGTTCGGTTGGGGCGCGCACGACTGGGACAAGCTCGCCGCAGGGATCATCGCCGGTCACATCATCGAGTGCGGCGCGCAGGCCTCGGGCGGCAACTGTCTCAAGGATTGGGAAACGGTGCCTGACCTCTGGAACGTCGGCTATCCCATCATCGATGCCCGCCCCGACGGCACGTTCGAGGTGTGCAAGCATCCGGGCACCGGTGGACGCATCGACGTCCCGACCGTCACGGAGCAATTGGTCTACGAGATGGGGGATCCTCACGCCTACATCACCCCCGACGTCGTGGCCGACTTCACCTCGATTCATCTCGAGGAATCGGGGACCAACCGCGTTCGCGTCTTCGGGATCACCGGGAAGCCCGCGACCGACAAGCTCAAGGTCTCGATCGCCTACCGGGCCTGCTTCAAGGCGGTAGGGACCCTGGTTTACGTGTGGCCCGATGCACTGGCGAAGGCGCAGGCAGCCGACGCGGTGCTCCGGCGCCGCCTCGACATGCTGGGCCTCACCTTCGACACGATCGTCACCGAGTATGTGGGAGTGAATGCCACCCATGGTCCGCTCGCCGGAGATCGTCACGATGCCCCCGAAGTGCAACTGAGAGTTGGCGTTCGCGGGCCCGACCGGGCGATGGTCGAGCGCTTCACGCGCGAACTCATCCCGATGGTCCTCAACGGGCCTCCCAGCGTGACCGGATTTGCCGCCGGACGACCGAAGGTCGAGGAGATCGTCGCCTACTGGCCGGCGCTGGTCGACAAGGGCGTCGTTCAGCCGAAGGTGGAGGTGCTGCGATGAAAGTGCGCCTCCTGGACCTGGCCCACGCCCGCTCGGGCGACAAGGGAGACACCGCCAACGTGGGAGTCATCGCCCTGCGTCCGGAGTGGTACCCGCTACTCACCCGCGAACTGACGGTGGAGCGCGTCCGCGCGCACTTCCGCGGCGTCATCAGCGGTGACGTGGAGCGCTTCGAGTTGCCCAACCTGCGCGCGATCAACTTCCTGCTGCATGGCGCGCTCGATGGTGGTGGAACGCTCTCGCTCAAGACCGACGCACAAGGCAAGGTCTTCTCGACCGCCATGCTGCGCATGGTCCTGGACATCGCCGCCGATGAGGTGAAGGCGCTGTCGCTGCCGGTCGCTTCCTGAGACGAGCCCTGAGCCGATTCGCATGACAACGCTCACGAAGGTCAAGCTCGGGCTGACGATCATCGGCCTCTTCCTGTTCTTCTACGGGGTGCGAGTCGACGACGCGACGCTGCGCACGATCGCGATCGGCTTCGTGGCGGTGGCGTCGCTCCTGCGGTTCGTGAAGCGGAAGTCGGAGCGCGCGCCGTCAGCGCACCCGCCCTCCGAGTAGCGCCGCCCGCGCCGCCGCCCCACGCGTCAGCGCGATTCGGGCGCAGAATGTGCGTCGCGCCACGCTCCCCGCCGCGCGTGCAGCAGCGACATCCAGGTGTCCATGCCCAGCCCCCGCTTGGCGGAGACTTCAACGATCGTCATCGCCGGGCGCACCTCACAAATCGCGGCGTGCGCGGCGGCGCGATCGAACTCGCAGGCCTCGGCGAGATCCATCTTGGTGATCACCGCCACGTCGGCCGAGTTGAACATGGTTGGATACTTGAGCGGCTTGTCCTCGCCCTCGGTGACGGAGAGCATCGCCACCCGCATCGCCTCGCCGAGATCGTAGCTCGCCGGGCACACCAGGTTGCCCACGTTCTCGATGAACAGGATGTCGAGCGCCGAGAGATCCCAGTCTCCGAGAAACTCGCCGATCACTTCGGCTTCCAGGTGACAACGACCGTGCGTATTGATCTGGCGAGCCGGGGCGCCGCTGCGGGCCAGTCGCTGCGCGTCGTTATCGGTTTCGAGATCGCCCACCAGTGCGGCCGTGCGCACCCCCTGTTGCACGAGCTCGGTCAGGGTGCGCTCAAGGAACTGGGTTTTCCCGGTCCCCGGACTCGAGACGAGGTTGACGACGAACACGCCCGCCGCCTCGAAGCGCTCGCGTAGCGAGCGCGCGAGCGCGTCGTTCTTCTTGAGGATTCCTGCCCGCACCTCGACGATGCGCGTCTGGCTCATGGTTCGACCTCCAGTGACTCGATCTGCATTTCCCGTCCGCTCCGAATTTCCCCGCACGGCGTCTGGCAGGCCGGGCAGCGAAAGCTCTGTACCCCGGGGAGCGTGATTTCCTTTAAACAGTGCGCGCACCAGACGACGAGCGGGAGCACCTCGATCGCCAGGCGCGATCCCTCCAGCAACGTCCCCTTGCTCACGACATCATAGCAGAAGAGCAGGGCGTCCGACTCGATCCCGGCGAGACGCCCGACCTTGAGGTGCACCGTTACGACCCGCTCGGCCTTCGCTTCCCGCGCCGCTTCCACCCCCTGCTCCACGATGCCCTGCGCTAGCGAAAGTTCGTGCATTTCCCTCTACCTGAATCTTGGACGGCAGCGCTTCGTGCCCTGCAGCAGAACATCAACCCGTTGGGCGACGTCCGGACCCGTAAGTTCTCGCAGGGGATCCAGGATTCCAAGTTGCAGGGGCGTCGCATGAGTCGCCCGCACTGCCTCGAGCGAACGCGCCAACTCGCGGCGTGTAGCGCACCAAGGGCGTATCGCTCTGTGCTCATCGCAGGACTCACCTGCACGAGCACCTGTTGGATTGGAGAGAGAGCACCCGCTGCCGCTCGTCGTCGGCGCTGCGATCCGGCGTTCGGCACGCAATATTGTGCCTAAAGCGCAGTCGAGACCACGATCATTGGGTTCCGGAACGCGCGCATCCCGATCTCCGGCTTCGGTACCACTGCCGAAAGCCGACTTCACCCTCCTCACGCAGCATCTCGTGCCTCGGAACGACGGCGAACTCGCGCTGGGATTGGTAGTCGTTGGAGCGACAATCGCCCCGCGCACGCGGGTGCATGAATGAGCGCCGACTTCCTCTCGGTCATCGGCGTCGGATTCCTCGTCGGCTTTCGGCACGCCTTTGAGCCGGACCATCTGGCGGCCGTCACAACGCTGGCGGTTCGCAATCGCCATTGGGGGTACGCGGCGCGACTGGGGGTCGCCTGGGGTATCGGCCACACGGCGAGCGTGACGTTGGTGGCGATCGCGCTCATCGTCGTCGGAGTGCACGTTCCGGCCGCGTTCTATCGCGCGGCCGAGATGGGGGTGGCGCTCTTGCTGCTCCTGCTTGGTGTGTCGTCGCTCGTCGCCGAGGCGCGACGGCATCGGGCCGCGTTCGGCGAGCCTCACGCGCATGCCCACCTGGCGCACGCCCCGCACTCCCACGATCTCGGGGTGCGTACCGTCGCGCGGTCGCTCTGGTTCGGAGTGGCCCACGGACTGGCTGGGAGCGGCGCCGTTGTCGTGCTTCTGGTCGCATCCGCGGGCACCGTGCAGGGTCAGTTCGGCTACCTGACAGCCTTCGCCCTCGGGACGATCGCCGGCATGAGCGTGGTGTCGCTCCTGACCGGTGCCGCATCGGCACTCGCCGCGGCCCGCAATCTTCGCGTCGCGCAGCACATCCGGATCGGCGCCGCGCTGGTCAGCTCAGTCGTCGGCCTGGCGCTCGGCTGGGGCGTGTACCGGGGCTGATCGAGGGGACACAAGGAGCCGGTTCGGCTCTCAGGACGCGCCCCCGCGGCGGGATGCGCCTCCTGCCGGGTTAGATTCCTCTCCATGCCTATGCGCCCCATCCCTGAACTCCTCGCTCCGGCCGGATCGCTCGACGCCGTGCGTGCCGCCGTCGCGAACGGTGCGAATGCCGTCTACCTCGGTGCCGAACGGTTCAATGCGCGCGACGAAGGGGCGCAGCTCACGCTCGACGAACTGGAGCTTGCCTGCCAGATCGCGCATGGAAGCAGCGTGCGGATCTACCTGACCCTGAATACGCTGGTGAAGCCCGCCGAGCTCGCGGAGGCGCTGACGCTGCTCGGTGAGGCGATCGACCGCGGGATCGATGCGGCGATTGTGCAGGATCTCGGTCTGGTCGGTCTTATTCAGCTCGTCTTCCCGGGCTTCGAGATCCACGGCTCCACGCAGATGACGGTGCACGACGCGAGCGGCGCGCGCTTGATGCAGGATCTGGGTGTCGACCGGGTGGTGCTGGCCCGCGAGAACACGCTCGACGACGTTCGCGACATCCGGTCGGCGGTCCCGACGCTTGGACTCGAGACCTTCGTGCACGGGGCGCTCTGCATTGCGTATTCAGGGCAGTGCTTCATGTCGGGGATGATTTCCGAGCGGAGTGCCAACCGCGGCTCCTGCGCCCAGTCGTGCCGGAAGGACTACGTGCTCGCCGACGTGCAGACCGGTGTTGAGCTCGATCGAGGCTTCCTGATCTCGGCGAAGGACCTCGCGGCCCACGATCAGCTGGCCGCCCTTGCCGAGATTGGCGTGGGATGCTTGAAGGTCGAGGGGCGGAAGAAGAAGCCGGAGTACGTAGCCACCGTCACGCGCAGCTACCGCGACTTTCTCGACCGGGTGGCAGCCGGCGACGACGCGCCTCCGACGATGGAAGAAGTGCGTCCCCTGGTCCAGATCTTCTCGCGCGGCTTCACCAGTGGGATGCTGACCGGACGCGCCGGACGGGACTACATCACGCGTGCGCACCCCGACAATCGGGGGCACGAGCTCGGGCGGGTCGTCGGTCACGACGGTGCGGACCTGCTGGTCGAGGTCAGCCATGCCATTCAGCCCGGGGACGGCCTCGGATTCGAGCCGCCGGACGGCGAGCGAGGTCGCTCGGTCGGCTGCTCTGTGACGCGTGTGCGCACCCTCGGTGAGCGAGACGGGATGCTCCGGCAGGCGATTGGCACGCGGGAGCGCGTGGCCACGGGATGGCTGGTGGTGCGCAGCGCCGAGGCCGCCCTTCTCGCACAGTCGCGCGCCTCGTTCGCCGAGCTCTCGGCACAGCAGGTGAAGGGGCGGAAGCAGCGGCTCGACATGCGCGTGTTCGGACGTGCGGGCGCCCCCCTGAAGGCCGTGGTGACCGTCGACGACGAGCAGGTCGAGGTACGGAGCGAGGTCACGCTCGCGCCGGCGACCCAGCGGTCGCTCGACCACGCGCGCTTGCGCGAGCAGTTCGGGCGGCTCGGGGAGACACCGTTCACGTTAGGCACGCTGGACCTGTCCGGGCTCGGCGACGGGCTCTTCCTGCCGATGAGTGAGCTGAACCATGTGCGGCAGGCAGCCGTGGACGTGTTGATGGAACGCCGGGACTGGGCGCACGAGGCAGCGATGGTGGAGCGCGCCTCGCGCATTCAGGACGCGATCGCGCGCCCGTTAGGCGACGGCGGGGCCAAGACCGACGGCAGCCAGCTGATCGCCGAAGTCTGGACGCTCGACGACGCCCGGACGGCGGCCGCCGCCGGCGCGACAGAAATCGTCTTCGACCCGTTTCTTCGCCACCCGACGCCTCCCGTCGCGCGCCTCAAGGCGCTGGCCGAAGAGCTGGCGGCGGCGGGGATCACCATGCGCCTGCGCACGCCGACCATCGTGCGACCCGAAGAGCGGCGGTCTCTCGAGAAGTGGCTTGCATTGCAGCTGCCGGTACTCACTGGGCACGCGGGGCTCGCCGTCGAGCTGGCGGCGGCGGGAATCGACGTGGCCGGCGACTACGCCCTCAACGTCTTCAATGCGCAGACGGCGGCGACGTTCTTTCAGCGAGGGGTGCGGCGTGTCACCGCGTCCGTCGAATTGACGGTCGACGAGATCAGCAACGTGGTCGCGCCGTGGTCCGGACGCGGCTTCGAAGTCGTCGTCTACGGCCGACCGGAAGGGATGACGATCGAGCATTGCGTCCTCTCCGCCGCGTTCGACCGGGAGGTGACGACCTGCCGCGACCTCTGCGTGCAGAAGCACCCCAGCGTCGAACTGACCGACCCGACCGGCTACACCTTCCCGGTCGCCACCGATACGGCATGCCGCAATCGCCTGCTGCACTCGCGACCAATCGAGGGATCGGAGTTCATGCCGCGCCTCTGGTCGGCGGGACTTCGGACGTTCCGCCTCGTCTTCAACGTGCCGGGTGAGCCGGTGGCCGCAGTTGTCTCCAACTACGCGCAGCTACTCTCCGCCCTAACGGCCGGAGGGCCGCCTCCCGCGCTCGACTTGCGCGAGCGTTTGGACCATCGCTTCACGCGCGGACACTTCGCCCGGGCGGTGTAGCCGGCGTCCGCATTGCAGGGTCGGGGACGCCGGGTCCGGTGCTGCGCGCGCCGGGCGTCCCTCAGGACGTGCGCGCGGTATCCAGGAGGAGTCGGACCTCGAACAGGAGGATCGACGGGGTGTAGGGCTTCTCGAGCACAGGAATCGCCATCTCCTCGACGGCGCGCACGTCGGGTGAGTCTCCCGGATATCCGCTCACGAAGAGGACCCGCACCCGAGGCCAGCGCTGGGTCAGCGCGCGCACGAAGGCGGCCCCTCCCATGCGCGGCATCACGATGTCGCTGACCACGAGGTCTACCTCGACTTCGCGCGACGCCATGAGGGTCAGCGCCTCCTCACCATCCGCCGCCTCGACCACCTCGTAGCCGGCCCGGCGCAATGCCCGGACGGTCGAGGCCCGTACAGCGGCGTCGTCTTCTACCACGAGGATCGACTGCTGCGCGCCCCCCGCCACGGCCCGCGTCGACGACAGCCCGCCCGCAGCGCGAGGATCGTCATGCTCGTCCGTCGCCGGGAGCCAGACCCGGAATGTGGAGCCAACGTTGGGGTGACTGTCGACCTCGATCTCGCCGCCATGCGCCACCACGATCGCGTGACACGTCGCCAGCCCTAGTCCCGTTCCGCGTCCGGGATGCTTGGTGGTGAAGAAGGGCTCGAAGAGGCGTTCGCGAACCTCGGCGCTCATCCCGATGCCGCTGTCCTGCACCTCGATGACCACGCCACTCTTGACGTCGTCCGCGTCGCCGCGTCCCGCGGGAAAGCCGCGGGAGGTGCGCAGCTGCAAGTCGCCCCCGCCAACCATCGCGTCCCGCGCGTTCACCGCGAGGTTCACGATCACCTGCTCCAGTTGTGCCGGATCGGCCAGGAGCAGCGGAAGCTCGCTCGCCAAAGAGATCTTCAGCACGATCGTTTCCCCGAGCAGTCGGCGAAGCATGGTCGCCAGGTTTCCCACCAGCGCATTGGCATCCACCACCCGCGGCCGGCTCACATCGCGACGCGCAAAGGCCAGCAGCTGCCGCGTCAGCTCCGATGCGCGTGTCCCCGCACGCCGGATTTCGAGCAGGTCGGGTGTCACTCCGTGCTCCGCCGGTAGCGCTTCTTGCGCCATCTCGGCGCTGGTGAGGATCGAGGTCAGGAGGTTGTTGAAGTCGTGGGCGATTCCCCCGGCCAGACGCCCGATGCTCTGCATGCGATTCGCGTGCATCAACCGGGCATCGAATTCCGCGAGGTCGGTGGGCAGCGGTGAGCCGATCGCGTCGGCACTCCCTTCAAAGAGCAGTCCGCTGAGGCGCGACTCACCGACCGGAAGGCTCACCGTCGCGTCCACGGGCTCGACCGACGGCGAGCGCGTCGCGGAAGCGTCCGAAGCCGAAGGCGTGACGACATCAGCTTCCGCCCTCGGATCGGGCGCCGACGGAGCCACGGGAACGAGCCAGCGCGAAAGGGATGCCCCGAGCGCCACCGTCATCGCGGCCAACGCGAGCCCGAGGGCCGCATTCGCCGCGCCACCGACCGAGGGCTGCGCCAGACGCAGGATGGCTACGACCAAGTTTCCGCCGCCAATCACGAAGAGCGCGCGCGCGAGCCACCGCTGCCTCGCCGGAGTCGCAGCGAGACGATTGGGCTGACGGATGGCCAGCAGGATCCCGACGAGTGGGAGGCCAGAAGCCAGCGCCAGTCCCAGTGCGACGGTGTCGAGCGTCGTATCGGTCATCTCGTGGTGGCCGCGCGTTCCACCGGCAACATCGCTCGCCCCGCCAAGCGCCTGCGGCGACGGTCTACGATGCAAGGGAATGGCATGATAGGCAGCGGCACCGATGAGGGTAAGGGGCGTCGCCACTGCAGGTTGTGCGCATGCGCCAGCTTCTGGAACCATCGCTCGAGATGTTGCGCCGCTTTGGGATCGACGCGCTGCGCCCGGGCCAGCAGCGCGCGTTCGACGCCATCGCCGCCGGCCGCGACGTCCTCATCGTCCTCCCCACCGGCGGAGGGAAATCGCTCTGCTACCAACTTCCAGCCGCCTGCGGCGCGGCGCCCGCCATCGTCGTCTCGCCGCTCGTGGCGCTCATGAAGGATCAGGTGGACGCCCTCCACCGACGCGGGATCGCGGCGGCTCAGCTGTCCGGCGCGGTGTCTGCCGCGGCGCGACAGCGCGCGTGGAGCCGGCTCGAACAGGGCGAGCTGACGCTGCTGTACCTCGCCCCCGAAGCACTCGCCGCTCGGGCGACCCTCGATCGCCTGGCGTCGGTCGCCCCGCCGCTGCTGGCGATCGACGAAGCGCACTGCATCTCGGAATGGGGGGAGTCGTTCCGCCCCGCTTATCTCGCCCTCGGCGAGGTACGTCGCGCGCTCGCTTACCCGCAGACGGTCGCGTTGACAGCGACGGCGACCCCGCGCACGGCACGCGACATCATCGCACGCCTCGAACTGCGGGACCCGGTAATTGTCTCGGGCGGCTTCGATCGCGCCAACCTGCGTCTGTCGGTCCGACCGGTCGCCACCGCACCGGAGCGCGCGTCAGCCCTCCTGTCGCTGGGCGCGAATGCCCCCGGCGCCGCGATCGTCTACGCCCCCTCGCGACGCGAAACCGAACGCCTCGCCGCCGCGTACACGCGCGTCGGCATAGCGGCAGCCCCCTTTCATGCCGGGCTCCCGACCGACGAGCGGGCACGCCTGCAGGACCGCTTTCAAGCCAACCACCTTCGATTGATCGTGGCGACCATCGCGTTCGGCATGGGCGTGGACAAGCCGGACGTGCGGCTGGTGGTGCACGCCGCGCCCCCCCTGACGCTGGAAGCGTACTATCAGGAGGCTGGGCGCGGAGGGCGCGACGGTGCCATCGCCGACTGTGTCCTCCTCCTTGCACCCGACGACCTCACCCGGGCACAGGCGCGCGTCGCGGCCACGCGGGTCACCGACGAGCTCGTGGCCCGCCTGACCGATATCCTTGCCAACGCGACCCAATCGCGGAAGCTGGACGGCCGCGAGTCAGAGGTCATCAGCCAGCTGGCACGATGTCTCGCTGCGGCACCGCGGGACATTTCCGCGGCGCTTCGACTGATGAGCGAGGAGGGACTGCTCGCGCATTCCGTCGGGATCGGGGAGCTCAGGCTGCTGGCCACGGAGCGTCGATTGCAAACCGATCGCACACTGCCAGACCGGGATGCCGAGGGGCTGTTGCGCTTGGTAGGCGGAATGCCGGGCGTCCTTGCCGCCCCCCAGCTCGTCACGATGCGTCAACTGGCCGACGTAGCGCCGGAACGCGATCCGCGCGCGTGGCTCCACCGGCTCGAGAGTCGCCAACTCGCCATCTGGCGACCGCTCCATGCTCCATGGACGCTCGTCCGCCTCCCGCCGCAGGAGGTGCTCTCCCGCCTCGTACGACGACACGAGACGCGACAGGCACGCGACCTCTGGCGACAGCGGCAGGTTGCGCGCATGGTCACCTCATCGCGTTGCCGACGACTGGTCCTGCTTCGATATTTCGGAGATGCCGGACCCGCGCGTGCGTGCGGGGCGTGCGACCGCTGCGGATTCACCGCCTGAATCTCCGTCACGTCGGCAGCGGCCGGCATCACCGTGCCTTCGACAGGTCGCGCGTCGTTGCGCGACGTCGAGTGCGCGATCTCACCGCATGGAGTGCATGGACGACTCGCAGTACTTCTCCGAGCAGCATCAGCAAGTGCGCGACATGGTCCGGGCCTTCGCCCGCGATGAGGTCGCGCCGGTGGCCGCCCGCTACGACGCCATCGCCGAGTTTCCGTGGGAGAACATCGTCAAGATGGCCGACCTGGGCCTGCTCGGCGTCCCGTGGTCCGAGGAATTGGGCGGCGCTGGGCTGGACCTGATCAGCTACATGATCGTGATCCACGAACTGGCCAAGGTCGACGCCTCACACGGCCTCACCGTGTCTGCACACACCACGCTCGGAACATCGCCCATCGTCCACTTCGGCACGCCGGAGCAGCAGCAGCGCTACGTCCCACTCCTCGCGTCCGGGCGTGTCATGGGCGGCTTCGGACTCACCGAGGAGAGCGCCGGCAGCGACGCTGGGGGAACGCGCACCACCGCGGTGCGTCACGGCGACCACTACATCCTCAACGGCACCAAGCGCTTCATCACGCACGGTGGCGTCGGCGAGATCTTCGTCGTGACGGCCGTGACCGATAGCGCGCTGGGGACTCGAGGGGGGATCTCCGCCTTCATTCTGACGAAGACGAATGATGATCTGGCCCGCGCCGCGGAATACGGCGTCGGCCACTCTGATGCGCTCACGCCCATGCCGGGCTTCACCTCCGGCAAGAAGGAGGACAAGCTCGGCTGGCGTGCCTCCGACACCCGAGAGCTCATCTTTCAGGACGTGAAGGTCCCGGTCGAGAATCGCCTCGGGGTCGAAGGAGAAGGGTTCGGCAACTTCATGCGCACCCTCGACGCCGGACGCATCGGGATTGCCGCGCTCTCGCTCGGCATTGCCGAAGGGGCGTTCGAGGAAGCGTTGAAGTATTCGACTGTGCGCAAGCAGTTCGGCCAGGCGATCTCGTCCTTCCAGGGAATTTCCTTCCAGCTCGCCGACATGGCCACGGAGATCGAGGCGGGAAAGCACCTGGTCTACCACGCAGCCTCCATGCTGCAGCGCGGACAGAATGTGACCAAGGCCGCGGCCATGGCCAAGCTCTTCTGCTCCGAGCTCGCCATGCGGGCGACCATCAAGGCGGTTCAGGTGCACGGCGGCTACGGCTACACGAAGGATTATCCCGTGGAGCGCATGATGCGGGACGCCAAGATTTGCGAGATCGGCGAGGGAACGAGTGAGATCCAGCGTCTGGTCATCGCGCGCGAGTTGCTGCGGGACGTTAGCGCGTGACGCTGTCGCGCCTCGCGACTCGGCTTCGACTTCCGCTCGGCTTCGTGGTCGGCGGGCTTTACATCGTCTTCGCGCGGCCGAGCCGGGCGACGCTGGCCGTCGGCGCGACTGTGGCGTTGCTCGGGGTGCTGGTACGAGCGTGGGCCGCGGGTCACATCGTGAAGAACGACCGCCTCGCGACGACCGGTCCCTATGCCCACACCCGAAATCCGCTCTACTTCGGGAGCTTTCTGATCGCCTGTGGCTTTGCGATCGCTGCGCACTGGGCGTTGCTGCTGTTCGTGGCCGCCTTCTGGCTCCTCATCTACGGACCGACCATCGAGCGCGAGCGGGAGAAGATCCTGGCGATGTTTCCGGATAGCTATCCCGAGTTTGCGCGCAACGTCCCGGCGTTTTTTCCTCGCCTGCTGCCGTGGCGCGGCGGCGATGAGGGGACAGCCTTCAGCGCCTCGCTTTACATGCGCCATGGTGAATGGCGCGCTGCACTTGGATATCTTGGAGCCATGACTTGGCTTGTGCTGCGACTTCGGGGGGTCGTATGACGCCACGCGTGCAGGGGCACGCCGCGCGCCACCGGGCCGCCCTCGCCGTGGTGTTCGTTGTGCGGATGCTGGCGCGACTCGCCAGTATCCGGCCGTTCAGGCCGAAGCCGGCGGAGCGCGTGTCGCCCCGTGACGGCTCGGCAGGCGCCGAAGTACGCGTTTCGAGGATGATTCCTTGGCATCGCACGGCGCGTCGCATCATTCCGGTGTCCCTCCGGCCGCTTGGGGCGGCGCGGGAAGGGCGACGAATGACGGCGGCGTCGTGGTCGATCGCGCGTGCTGACGGGCCACCCGCCGTTATTTCGCAGCGCTCCGGGCACTCACCTGGCACCGCTGCACCCACCCTCTCATTGGTCCGCTCCGCTGCATGCCTCGAGTCGCGAGGAACCCAGCCGGGGGGGACATCCGATGAAACGCGAGATACTCATCACATCGACGTCGCGGGAAATCCGCGTCGCCATCATCGAGGACGACCAGCTCGTTGAACTCCTGGTCGAGCGTCCCGAAGCTCGGCGGATGGTCGGCGACATTTACCTCGGTCGGGTCGAGGCCGTCCAGCCAGGGATACAAGCGGCGTTTGTAGACATCGGCACGGAGAAAAGCGCGTTCCTGCACGCGTCTGACCTCGTAGTACCTGGCAACGACGAAGGCGACGACGATGAGGAGGGAGAGGGTGACGAGAGCGAAGAGTCTGAGACGTCGCAACGACGCTCCCGTCGATCGAATGACGTGCCGATCCAGGACGTCATCAAGAAGGGCGACACCCTCATCGTGCAGGTGTCGAAGGAGCCGATTTCCACGAAGGGTCCCCGCGTCACGGCGCAGGTGTCGCTGGCGGGACGCTTCCTCGTCTTCATGCCGCATGCGTCACGCGTTGGCGTAAGCCGCAAGATCGGCGATCGCACCGAGCGCGCGAGACTTCGTGAGCAGGTGGAGGGGATCCTTCCCCCGAAGTCGGGGGGAGTGATCGTGCGCACCGTGGGTGAGGATGCCACGCCCGAGGCGTTCCAGCGCGAGCTCAATACGCTCATCTCCACCTGGAAGCGGATCAAGAAAAAAACAACGTTCGTCCGCGCGCCGACGCAGATCCATCGCGAGACGAGCCTCACGCGTGGGATCATCCGCGACATCTTCAGCACGAAGGTGGAGTCCATCGAGGTCGACTCGAAGCAGGTGTTCAACGAGATCGTCGAGTACCTGAAGGGGATTGCCCCCGAACTCATCGAGCGCGTGAAGCTCTACGAGGGCAACGTTCCGCTGTTCGACCGGTCGACCATCGAGACTGAGATCCGCGACCTGTTCAAGCGGCGGTGCGAACTCCCATCGGGGGGCTATCTGATCATCGACCAGACCGAGGCGCTGGTCTCGGTCGACGTGAACTCCGGTCGATTCACGGGGAAGAAGGATCCGGAAAAGACGATCCTGAAGACGAATCTGGAGGCCGCACGTGAGGTCGCGCGCCAGATCCGCCTCCGTGACATGGGGGGGATCATCGTCTGCGATTTCATCGACATGGAGACGAAGGGAAACCGCGACCGGGTCCTGCAGGAGGTGCGCACGCATCTGGGTCGTGACCGCGCGAGGACCAAGGCGTTCCCCGTCAGCGACCTTGGCCTGATCGAGATGACCCGGCAGCGCGTGCGCCAGAGTCACCTGCAGCAGATGACGGAGGCCTGCCCGACCTGCAGCGGCACTGGACGCATCTTTACTCCGGAGACCATCGCGCGTCGCGTGGAGCGGTCGGTCAAGCGCATGTCGGTCGAGGGGCGGCGCGACCAGGTGATTGTGAAGATCCATCCCGAAGTCGCGCTCTATGTGCTCGACCAGGAGAAGGACTACATTCGCAAGCTTGAAAAGGCCGCTGGATTTTCCCTCGAGGTGCGGGACGATCCACTCCTTCGACCTGATGAGTTCAAGCTGGTGGTGAAGGGGGCGGGGCGGGACGTGACGCAACAGTACGCGCTTGCGTAGCGCGCACTGGCAGAATGTCGCCCCACGGGGCTGGAAACTGGGGCGACACACCTCCGGTCACCAGGCCGGATCTATTGACCGAACAAGATGCTACGACTAGCTTTTCGGGCTCGCATTCTTTTTTCCGCTTTGAGACCATGACTTACGCCATTATCCGCACCGGCGGCAAGCAGTACCGGGTTCAGCCCGGAACCACGCTTCGCATCGCCACGCTCCCCGGCGACGCCGGTGCGTCCGTCGAATTCAACGAAGTGCTCCTCGGTTCGGACGGCACTAACGTGCACACGGGGGTTCCGCACCTGAGCGGCGCCAAGGTGACCGCTGAAATCGTCAAGCACGGCCGCGGCGAGAAGATCGTCGTCTTCAAGTTCAAGCGCCGGAAGAACTACGCGCGCAAGCAGGGACATCGGCAGAACTACACCGAAGTCCGGATCAAAGACATCACGCTCGGCTGACGAGGGGACCCCATGGCTCACAAGAAAGGCGTTGGCTCGTCGCGCAACGGACGCGACAGCAACCCGAAATACCGCGGCATCAAGAAGTACGGTGGCGAGGCCGTTCGTGCCGGCAACATCATCGTGCGCCAGTGCGGGACGAAGATGCATCCGGGACGTAATGTCGGTCTCGGGACTGACTACACGATCTACGCCCTCGTGGATGGCGTCGTGCGCTTCCACCACAAGGACAAGAAGCGCCAGCAGGTGAGCGTCGATCCCTTCCCGGCTGTCGCCGTGACGGCGGCATAACACAGCGTCGGACTGCTGTTGGTGGCGCGCCCCCGGTTTACCCGGGGGCGCGCTGCGTTTGTGCGAGCGCTCATCGACGCGTCTGCTTCGCCGATACAGGAGCATCGCGCGCGTGCGCTACGACACCTCCGCGGTCGAAAGTCGACCACCATGAGTGTGCGCTCGATTCGGGACGGACCCGCTCGGTGGCTGGCTCGGGCGCAACTTCCGGCGTCGCGCGGCGTAGGGCAGGGACGGCGTGTGGACTCGGCGCTCACGCTCACCCTTCACGGCAGGATCTGCGCATGGCGATCTGGAACAAGCTGCGCTCCGAACTCGATCGCGCCGGACGCGCGGCGCACGACGCGCTCGACGAGGGTAAGCTCCACCTCGAAGTCTTTCGCGCACGGCAACTCGTGGATCGCGCCGCGCAGTCGTTGGGATATGCGGTGTATCGGTCGCGAACGGGGTTGGAGTCGCTCGACGACGCCTCCCTGGCGCGACTGACCGATGCGATGCGGGAACGCCAGGAGGAGCTCGCGGCGCTGGAAGACCGGATGCGCGAGGTGACGAGCCGCCCGACTCCCAGCGACGACGCGCCTTCGCCAGACGTCTCCAGCGAGCCGCCTGTCCCACGCGCCTCGGACGCCGACGCCGCGGATAGTGCGCACGAATCGGCCAGACGCGACGCCTCACCGGCCGCCGATCGACCTGCATCCGACGCACACTCGACGGCCGGCCCCTCGCCGACGACTTGAGTCGCGCCGTGCACTAAAGCGCCGTCGCCTCGCGAGAAGGCACGACGGAAAGTCGTTCGAAATAGTCGCCGTGGATCGGACACGGATTTGCCAAGCGGGGGTGTGCCAGTCGGCACACCCCCGCTTGCCTCGAGGTGACGGATGGCGCCGGAACCGGCGCCACGTTGCTCGCTATGGTTTCTTCCGGTAGTCCGGCGGCAGCGTCTTGTAGCGCCGCATCAACTCATCCTGGCGCGATGGACCCTGCACCTCCTGTCCGCGCACGAAGACGTGGTCGGCATGCGTGTACAGTTCGAACGGATCGCCGCTCCAGACAACGAGCGTCGCATCGCGTCCCGGCTGCAGCGTCCCCACACGATCGGCGACGCCGTACAGTTCGGCCGGGGTGAGCGTCACGGCGCGCAAAGCGGCGTCCCACGGCATCCCGAAGGCGACCGCCACGCCCGCCTCATACTTCACGTTGCGGGCATTGAAGGCATCCGCGCCACCGGCGATGATCACCCGCACACCCGCCTGCTGCAACATCGCTGCGTTCTCCTGGCGGGCGCCTAACGTGGAGAAATCGCGCGGGATGTTGTTCAGCGCCCCTACGAGGACGTACGCCTTCGCGGCCGCGATGCGATCGGCGACCTTCCACCCCTCGGCTGCCGAGGTGAGCGCGAGCTTGATGCCGAATTCCTTGGCAATGTCGAGCGCCACCAGTAGGTCGCTCGCGCGATCTGCATCGATGGCCAGCGGGAGTTCGCCGCGCAGCACCGGCTGCAGTGCCTCCAGATCCATCGGACGCGCGGCCAGCGGACGCGAACCGTTAGCGTCATAACGGGCGCGCCGGCGTGGCCAGTCCTTCGCCTCCGTCAGGACCGCGCGCAGCCGCGCAAACACCTCGGCGCGAGACGCGCCGCGATCGCTCCCCTTGGATCCGATGTCGGCAAACATCACGGCCGGCGCTTTCATGAGCACGTCGGTCAATGTTCCGTTGCCGAGCGCGATCACCGCTCCCTGTCCGCCGATCAGCCCACCGCGCGGCACGATGCCGGCGGTCGTGATTCCATCGTTGCGCGTCACTTGCAGGAGCGGCGAGGCAGAATTGAACCCCTCCCACACCCGCAGCGAGGGTGTGATGCCGTCACCCTGGCCGCGCGCCGAGAGATCCACCGTCTCGCTGACCGCGCCAATCTCCACCAGCCCGAGCGAGGTGGTGGCGTTGAAGATCCCGGGCGTTACCCATTTGCCCGTCGCGTCGACGCGGCGCGCGTCGGCGGGGATCGTAACGTTGCTCCCGACGGCCACGATGCGGCCGTCGCGTACCAGCACGGTGCCATTCTCGATCGGCGGACCACTCACGGGGTACACCTTGCCCCCGGTGATCGCAATCGTTTGCGCCTCGGAGGCGCGCGGGGCCAGCAACATGAAGACGCCCGCGGCGGCCGTAGCTGCTAACACTGAAATGCGAGTCATCTCAGCGCCCTCCCTGCGGATCGGGAACGAAGCCAAGCTCGAAGTCGGTACGCCACCGTTGCGATGGATCCAGGCGATCGAAGAGCAGCGCGCCGTCGATCCACACCTTCTCGGCACGCGAGTACACGCTGAACGGATTTCCCGACCAGAGCACGACGTCGGCGTTCTTGCCCGCCTCCAGCGTCCCGGTGCGATCCTCGAGACCGAGGGCCCACGCCGGATTGATCGTCACCCACT
>JBDTUA010000047.1:0-20711 GCA_040007995.1 Gemmatimonadota bacterium
CAAAACGGAAATGAATGAGAGGTCGGGCGCGAACGGCGGCAGCCCGCAAACCCGCGGCGCGACTCGGGTTTCAGCATTAGACGCCAAAGAAAAAAGGCCCGGCGTGCGCCGGGCCTTTTTTTTGCAGAACGAAAACCCGAGGGGCTTCGGTGCGTTAGGCGATCGCCTTCACGACGTGATCCAGGAGCTGACGTACCTTCAACGACAGCACGGCCGGCGTGAAGGGCTTCTGCACAAATGCCGCTTCTTCGAGGTCGATGCCCTGTCGCATGAGCGCATCGTCCGTGTAGCCTGACATGTACAGCATCGGCATGGCCGGGAACTGCGCCCGCACGCGTTCCCCCAGTTCGCGTCCCCCCATTTCGGGCATCACGACGTCGGTGATCACGAGTTTGACGGGCACGGAGGCTGCCGCCAGCTGCCGCAAGGCCTCCAGTCCATCACGTGCCTCGATCACCTGGTACCCCTGCATCTGCAGGATGCGACAAATCAGCGCGCGCACAGCCGGTTCGTCCTCCACGAGGAGAATCGATTCAAAACCGGAGGGCGCGGTGATCGCCACCTCGGGGAGCGGCGGCGTCGGTCTCCCGTGCGACGAATGGAAGGGGAGGAAGATGCTGAACTCCGATCCCTTCCCCACCTCGCTGCGCACATCCACCGTCCCCCCACTCTGCGTCACGAGCCCGTACACCATCGCCAATCCCATGCCGGTTCCCTGACCGACGGCCTTGGTGGTGAAGAACGGTTCAAAACACCGGGCTTTGGTCGCCAGATCCATCCCTTTGCCGGTGTCGGTCACCGTGAGCTTGACGTACCGCCCGGCCGGGAGTTCACCGTGCGCTACGGGCGTCGCGTGGTCGCGCACCTCATGGGTCGTCGCGATAGTCAGCGCACCGCCGTGCGGCATGGCATCGCGGGCGTTGATGACAAGGTTGACCAGCACCTGTTCAATCTGTCCGCGATCCGCCTTGATGAATCCCGCCACCGGATCGAGCCGCAACTGCAGCGCGACATCTTCGCCCAGCAGGCGCTCCAGCATCGTGGTCAGCCCCGACACCACCCCGTTCACCTCGAGCACTTCCGGTTTGAGCACCTGTTTGCGACTGAACGCCAGGAGTTGCCGCGTCAGTCCCGCCGCCCGCGAGCCCGCCTTGGCGATCTCCGCGACCATTTCGGCTGCAGCTTTGTTGCCACCTACTTCGTGGCCGAGCAGATCCGCGAAGCCGTTGATGACCGTGAGCAGGTTGTTGAAATCGTGCGCCACCCCCCCCGCCATCTGCCCCACGGCTTCCATGCGTTGCGACTGGCGAAAGGCCGCCTCCATCGTGCGGAGTGCAGTGACGTCGAGAATCAGCCCGATGAAGTGCGAGAGGCGATCGCGGTCGTCGAAGACCGGGGTGATATGGAGCCCGTTCCAGAACGTCGTGCCGTCCTTGCGGTAATTCAGGAGCTCGACGGCGCACGGCGCCGCATCACGGATCGCGCGGCGGATCGTGCTGACCGTCGCGGGATCGGTGTCGGCGCCGTTCAGGAAGCGCGCGTCCCGCCCGACGACGTCTGCAGATGAGTAGCCGGTGATCCGCTCGAATCCCGGGTTCACATAGATGATGGGATTGTCGTCCCGCCCCGGCTCGGTGATCATGATGCCCTGCGAGACCGCACGCACGGCACGATCGCGCAGCCGAAGCGCCAACTCCAGCCCGCGCCGCACCGTCACGTCGATCAAGCTCACGCGACAGTGCACCGCATCCGGCGCCAACATCCCTTCCGCTTGCACCGTGCGCGGCCCCGCACCCGGCGTATTCACCGCGAAGTCGGCGGTCTGACGCGTGCCCGTGGCGGTCGAATCCGCCAGCCAGTCGTGGAACCCCTGGCGATCCCCTTCCACGACGAAGTCGCCGAGGCGCCGCCCCACCAGCCGGCCGCGTTCGAGTCCCAACAGTGACGCAGCGGCGAGATTCAGCTCGAGCATCTCGCTGTTCCGATCCAACGTCGCATAGCCGGTCGGGGCGAAGTCGTACAGGTCCATGAACCGCTCGCGCGCCTCCTCCGCCGTCTCGAGCGCTCGCTGCACCTCTTCGTTCTGCATCTCGAGCTCGATCTGATGCACCTGCAACTCATGGATCAGTCGTCGCGGATCCGGCTCCGGCCCCCGCTCCCCTGCGTGCCGGTTCAGCAGGGCTTCTTCCGCACGACGGCGAAGGGCGTCGGCCTCGGCTGAGCGTTCGTCCGTCATGGCGACACGTCTCCCTGAGTTGCGTCGGCCGCAGTCCCCGCACTCTGGTCATGCAGTTGCCCTTCGAGCGCCGACTGCACGCGACGTAGCTCCGCCTCGAGCTGTTTCGCCTTGGTGATATCGCTGAACGTGAGCACCAGCCCATCCACCCGGTCGTCGTGCGTGCGGTACGGCATGATGCGCGAGCGGAACCAGCGTCCGTCCTTGGCCGCGACTTCACGCTCGAAGACGATCAGCGTGCGGAAAACCTCGCGCGCCGCTTCGGCCATCTCCGGAAAGTCGAGCGTCGAGGTGAGATCGGTGACCGGGCGCCCCACGTCGCTCGCAATCAGCTTGATGATGCTCGTCATCGGCGTGGTGTACCGCCGCACAACGAGGGCGCGGTCGAGAAAGAGCGTAGCGATGCTCGTGCTGTTGAGCAGGTTCGACATGTCGCTGCTCGTGCGGGTGAGCTCATCGAGCTTCGTCTGCAGCTCGTGATTCACCGTCTGCAGTTCCTCGTTCATGGACTGGATCTCCTCTTTCGAGGTCGTCAGTTCCTCGTTCGTGGACTGCAGCTCTTCGTTGGCGGACTGAAGTTCCTCGTTCGTGCTGCGGAGCTCTTCGTGGGAGGCCTGCATCTCCTCGCGGGCGCTCCGCAGCTCGGACTCGACTTGGGCAAGCTCCTTCGAGAGCGCGTCCCCGCGCGCATCCACGCGCGCATTCCGGGCTGCATCGCCGCGCACATCGCCGCGTGGGGCGGCGCCTTTCTTGCCGCCCGCGAGCGGCGCGGCCGCGACGACCACGTCGGTGAAGACGACCATCACGGTCCCGGCACCGCCGTGATTTGCGTCGGCCTGCGGTTCGAGCACAACGCGCACCAGCTGTTTCCGCCCATCGCGGATCATGGAGACGTCCTCGAGGGTGACCGTTTCCTGACGCCGCACCGCGCGCCAGAAGCCATCGCTCACGGCGGGCGAGAGCCCGTCGCGCAGCATCGCGAACAGATTCCAGTTGGCCTTGCCCGCCGCCGGTTCGAGATACGGACCCGTCCGTCCGGAGACGTAGAGAATATCCCCCTGGTCGCCTACGACCACGGCAGCCGGCGCGTACTGCTTCAGGAGGCGCTGCTCGGCCAACTGCTGCAGCGTCATGACTGCCGCACCCCCGACGCCTCCGACGCTCGCAGCCGGCGTTGCGGCGGCAGTACGCGCCCGCGTCGGGGAGAAGTTCGCCGGGAAGATGACCGGATCAGAAGGCGTGGGAACGTCCAGGCGCCGGAATAGCCGGTTCTTTCCGGGAACCGTCGCAAAGAGGGCGGTCGCTGCACCAAGCGACTCGGCGGTCCCCAGCAACAGGTAGCCCCCCGGCCTCAAGCTGTAGTGAAAGAGCGGGAGCAACCGTTGCTGCATCTCCGTCGTGAGGTAGATCAGGAGGTTGCGGCAGGTGACCAGATCGAGCCGGGTGAATGGGGGATCCATCACGAGGTTCTGCGGTGCGAAGACGACGATCTCCCGGATCGACTTCGCGACCCGGTATCCGGCGTCTTCCGTCACGAAGAAGTGCGCGAGGCGTTCCTCGCTCACGTCGGCCGCGATGCTCGCGGGAAAGAGGCCCGTGCGGGCCCGCTCGATGGCGTCGGGATCGAGATCCGTCGCGAAGACCTGCAGCGAGATGTCGTTCGCCCGACCCTGGGCGATCATCACTTCGCGGAAGGCGATCGCCAGCGAATAGGCCTCCTCTCCGGTGGAGCAGCCTGGCACCCACGCGCGCAATGCACCTCCCGGGGGAAGCGCGGTGATCAGCTCCGGCAGTACGTCCTTCTGCAATTGCTCCCAGACCGCAGGATCACGGAAGAACTTCGTCACGCCGATCAGCAGCTCGCGGAAGAGCAGGTCCCCTTCCGCCGGACTCTCACGCAGGTAGCGCACGTAGTCGCGCATGTCGGCGAGATGATGCAGCGCCATGCGGCGCTCCACGCGGCGAAAGATCGTGCTGCGCTTGTAGCACGTGAAGTCGTGGCCCGTCTGCGCGCGCACCAGGATGATCACCTTGTCGAGTGCATCCTCGCGCGGATCGCTCGTGAGATCGGCCGCGTCGTCCGAGGCCGGGAGCTGGGGGCCGTGCGCCAGATAGGCGACGATCGCTGCGTACAATGCCTCGGGTGCGGCGACCACGTCCGCCAGCCCGGCGTTGATCGCACTCCGGGGCATTGGGTCGAACTTGGCGGTACTCGGCTCCTGCACAAATCCCGCGCCGAAATGTTCCTTGATGGCGCGGAGCCCCAGCGTGCCGTCCGACCCCATCCCGGAGAGCAGGACACCCACGCCGAGGCTCCCAGCGTCGGCAGCCAGCGAGCGGAAAAAGAAATCCACCGGAAGGCGCAGGCCGCGAGGGGCCGAGGGTTCCAGGGTATGAAGGATGCCATGCAGCACCGAGATGTCGGCATTCGGCGGAATGACGTACACGTGCCCGGGCTCGATCGTCAGCCCGTTCGTGACCTCGACGACGGGGAGCGGTGTGGCGTGCTGGAGCAACTCCACGAGGAGCGCGCGCTGCGTGGGATCCAGGTGCTGCACCACGACGAACGCTTGCGCGCACGACGCCGGCACCGGGGCAAAGAAGCGCTCGAGCGCGTCCAGTCCGCCGGCGGAAGCGCCGACGGCGATGATCGGAAATGCTGCAATGGGAGGGCTCCCATTCGTAGCACCCGGAGTGACGTGCTCCCGGGAACGCGGCATGATGAAACACGAGGTCGGGGGCAAACATCGAGGGATGTGTCGCCCGTTTCACTCAGAGAAGCCGCGTCCCCCGCCCCGGCGCAGCCGATCCGCCCTTAGCGATCCTTCACGAGTGGTCTCGCCGTGGAAAGCTCGGTGGTACGACCGGCTAACGCAATCAGGCAATGGGGATAGATCCTACACTCGGTATTTGGAGATTCCAATGTCGGAACGAAACAGTTAGGGCTGAGCCAGCGAAAGCCGCTTGACGTTGGGGAAGCTGAGAACGCCGCACACGGTCAGCCAGTGCATCGCGGAGCGCTTTCGACTCGAGATCACGCTCGTCGCCCTCCTGCCGGCAATATCCTGCTGACCAGGAACGCCGCGGTCGTCAGCGATTTCGGCGTCGTCAGGGCGGTGGCGAATGCGCGGCACCTGCTGCCAGTGGCGGCGGCTCAACTCCCCGGCAGCGTCACGGTCACAACACGCGCAGCTGTCGTCACGTGGGATCCACCACGTCGTATGGCGTCGCGGCCGCATCCAGCCAGCCACCGCCAAACCCTGCACGCAGCAATCCGGATTTGATCGGCGCGCAGTTGCGCATCAGCTGCCAGATCAGGCCACTTCGATAGTTCTCGATCATGAGCACGATCGGTCCCTGGTTCACGGCAAGGTGCCACGGCGAAACCCAGCCGGCCGTGCTCTGGGCGCCGGGATACGAAGGATTGAACGACGAGTAGAATCCATAGCCGCTCGGGCTGTGGCCGAGGAGCGCCTCCATGTGCCGGATCACGTCCATCACGATGTCCGGTGCAAACGGCAGGGCGGCGATCGCCGCCCACGGAGAGAGCGTGCCATCGTCCGGACCGAACGGCGCGCCGCGCGCACGATAGCCGTAGAAGCGCTGCTTACGTCCGCGGTACCGGCCGACACCGTTACCCGGACCGTCACTCGCGGTGAATCCCCAGCAGTCGTCGGCATATTCGCGGAACTTGCGAGTATTACGCCGGGCATACTCGCGCTGGATCTGCGTGGCGACTCGGCTGTTTTCGAAGTAGTCCGTCTCCCGCGCTGCCATGTATTCGTCCCGGATGCCACGCAGGTCGATCCAGATGTGCGAGAATTGATGGATGAACAGCGGGCCGGCGTACAACACGTCGTGGCCGTACAGGCGGCGCCAGCGAAAAGCCGACGTCCATGCCGCATAGGCGCTTGGGTCGACCGCGTGCCGCGGTGCGGCCAGCGCCAGCACGTACAGCAGCATTGCCTCGTTGTACCCGGTCCAGCGGTACTTGATGAAACCGGACTCCGGCTTCCAGCCCAGCACGATGCTCGCCTGACCGTTCTGCGCCCAGCGCCAGTCGACACGGGCGTAGATCGAGTGCGACCGCTCGCGCACCTCGCGCTCGGAGGCGCCGTCCCCGGCGAAATACTGCGCCGATACGAGCATGCCAGCCAGCAGGAGCGTGGTGTCCATGGTCGAAAGTTCGCTCTTCCAGGCACGCCTGCCGGTCTCAGCGTGCAGGAAGTGATAGAAGAAGCCGCGGTATCCGACACCATCGACCGCGCCGCTCTGGTCGGCCGTGTCGAAAAACCGCAAGGCGGCGAGCGTGTGGCTCAGCGCTGCCTCACGCGTGATGAACCCCCGCTCGACCGCCACCGGATAGCACGCGAGCGCGAAGCCGACGCCGGCGATGCTGACCGGTGACCCGGGCTGCGTCGAATCCAGTATCAGTCCGGTCCGGCCATCGACATGACGAGTGAAGAACCGAAAGGCCTTCTGCTGCAGATCGTGCAGCGTCGCGTCGTCGGCATCTGACCGGCGCACGATGCGAGTCCCGCCTACGGGAGCACCCCGACCGCGATATGGCTCGGCGTGCGCGGCCCCGAGTAGATGGAGTGCACCTGCGCCTTGAAGTCGCTCGCCTTTGCGTCGAAGATGTTCGGCACCCACGTCTGCGGATTGCGGTCGTAGAGCGGGAACCAGCTGCTTTGCACCTGCACCATGATGCGGTGCCCCCGCTCGAAGCGATACACCTGCTGGTGCAGGTCGACCGTGAAGGGCGTCACCGCGTTCGGGACCAGCGCGCGCGGTGCGCTGAAGCTCTTGTAGTAGCGGCCGCGCAGGATGTCGCCTGCAACCATGAGTTGATAGCCGCCGAGCGTTGGCTCGCTGGCGACTGAGTCGGGATAGACGTCGATGAGCTTCACGACCCAGTCGGCATCGCTTCCGGTCGTACTGGCGAAGAGATGGGCGGTCACGTCGCCCGCAATGACCACGTCCTGCGCGAGCGGTGCGCTCTCCCAGCTCAGGACGTCGGGGCGGCCCTGGACAAAGCGCTGGTCCTCGACGAGCCACTCGCGCCAACGTGTGCCGTCGACCGGACGGGTGACGTACGGGATCGGACGGCGTGGATCACTCGTGTACGAGCTCTTCCCGGCCGTCGTCGGCGCGTCGAACGACACGGTCCCATCCGCGCGGAGGAAGAGCTTCGAGGGCTTGGCCTCGTGCGGCGGCCAGGCGTCGAAGGTACGCCACTTATTCCCCTGAACCTCGTACATGTAGGCTTCCTTGAAGGAGGCCGTCCCGTCGCCGTGCAGATAGTTGTAGAACCACGGACGCTCGATCGTGGAGCGGTAGGAGAGCCCCACGTCACTGCCGAACTTCATCGGGCCGAAGGTATCGGTCTCACGCCCCGCCCACCCGCCATGGAACCAGGGGCCGAGCACGATGTGGTTCCAATGCTTGGTGTCGGCCTTCTCCAGCGTGCGATACGCTTCCTGCGGCCCGTAGACGTCCTCCTGGTCCCAGTAGCCGCCGACGTTGAGCACGGCAACGTTAGGCGAGGTCCACACCCGCTGCATCGCCTTGGCCTGCCAGTACGAATCCCACGCCGGGTGCGTCCTGAAGCCGCGCCACGAGGGGAGCGTGTCGATGCCGTTCTTTGCCGCCAGCTCTTTGAGGGTGAGGAACTGCAGGTACCAGTCGTAGCGATCGTACCGGTTGATCTTGAGCGGCGAGGGGAGCTGACGCGGCCACTCCATCGCCGTCGCGTACTCGACACCAAACGATTGGCGGAAGGCCCCTTGATGGAAAAAGTCGTCTCCCATCCAGGTGTCGGTCATGGGCGCCTGCGGCGAGACCGCCTTGAGCGCGGGATGGTTGGAGAGTGCCGCGACGCCGGCCAGCCATCCCGGATAGGACACCCCCATCGCGCCCACGCGCCCGTTATTGCCCGGAATGTTCTTGACCAGCCAGTCGATCGTGTCGTAGGTATCGGTCGCTTCGTCGACGCCGTTGGGCTCGGTCTTCGGGTCGTGCATGGCGCCGTTCATGATGAAGCGTCCCTCCGACCGCCCCGTCCCGCGCGCGTCCTGGAAGACGAAGGTGTAGCCGTCCTTCGCCAGCTCGGCGTACGCGACGGGAATCGGCCCCGCCCGTAGGTTCTGGGCAACGCCGTAGGGCGTGCGCACCAGCATGATCGGGAGCGGCTGGGTTGGCGATTTTGGGGCGACGACGACCGTGTAGAGCTTCACCCCGTCGCGCACGGCGATCTGCACATCGTGCCGGTCGAGGTCGTCGCCGGTAGGCGACTGCGCGACGAGCGGCGCGGCGAACGCCGGCGCGATCGCCAACGAGAAGGAGGCGACGAGGCAGGCGGCAACGCAGACGGCAACGCTGGTGGAAACGATCGTCGCGGTGGCGCGCGCGCCGATCGAACGGGCTGCGAGGCGGAGGGGGAGGCGCATAGGGAGGCGCATGGGGTCGTCGTGGAGGTCTGAGGACTATACGCCCGGGCGGACGCTTTGCTGCGAGGTCTCGAAAACGTCCCTCCGGTCGTGCAACGCACGAGCGTCGCGATCCTCGGAGACCCATCCTCACCGTGACCCTTTTCCTTAGACGCCGCCTTACTCCGCTACCTCCTGCCCAGCCTCCGCCCCCTCCGCGTAGACGACCTGGCGCTTCACCGCCACCGCTCCCTTCTCCGGGACCAGGGGTTCGTTGTGCCGACTCGCCCATAGCTGCGTGAACTCGGCCCCCAGCAGGAAGATCATCGCGATGTAGTAGATCCAGAGCAGCGCCACCGCGAGCGATCCGGCGGCGCCGTACACGCTGTCGAGGTCGCGGCTGGTCAGATAGTAGCCGATGAGCACCTTCCCCACGGTAAAGAGCGCGCCCGTGAAGGCACCCCCGGCGAGCGCATCACGCCAACGCACCACCGCATCAGGGACGAGCCGGAAGATAAGGGCGACGAGGAGGCTGATCAGCGCAAACGACAGCGTGAGGTCGACAACGCGGACCACCGGTGAGCGCAGCCAGGTCGGGGCAAACTCCGAAAAGTAGCCCTGGACCGTGACCAGCACTCCGCTCGCGATCGACGAGACCATGACGAGGACGCCGAGCGACACGATCATCACCAACGAGACGAGGCGCTTGATGAGGAAGGTGGTGATGTCACTCCGCCTGGGATCGGGACGGACCCCCCAGGCGGCATTCAGCGCCCCTTGCAGGCTGGCGAATGAAGCCGTGGCCGCGAAGAGCAGGGCGACGACGCCCACGATCGCGAGCGGACCGCCGAACTCCGGACGCACCGCGTTCTCCACGATGTCGACAATGCGGGCGGCACTGTCGTAGCCGACCAGGGCCGTCAGCTGGCGCGCGAGGACCTGGTGCAGCTGATCCGGCGGGATGACCCGGCCGGCGACGAGCGTCAGGATGCCCAGCATCGCCGGCATGGCGAAGACGCTGTAGTAGGAAAGCGCCGCTGCCATGCGCGGGCAGTCATCGGCCATGAACTCCTGGAGCAACTCCCAGGTGAAGCGTCCGGCGTAGCGCACTCCGCTGAGCGCACGGCGCAGCGGGCCGGGTAATCGTTGTGCGAGCATGCTGCCCTCGCTGTGATTCAATCGGGGATGTCGGGCGAGCCACGCGCGGCGTACGCAGTGTACTCCGGCGGCCGGCGGCCGGCGGATGCCGAGGCGGGCTGCGTGGGCAGGAGGCCGACGAACTGCGCGCTCTTCGGCGGTCCTTTCGTTTCGCCGGGCACGTCGGGCTGGTCGACCTGAATACGGTCGATGCTGCCCGGGGTCGCGCAATGGCACGACCACTCAATCTTGCAAGGTAGCCACGACGGGGGGTGTCCGCTCAGTTGAACGGCAACAGTGCTCGCTCACGGAGAGGCGCCAGATGATCCCCGACGGTGCCGGTCCTTGGAACCCTCGCGTCGACCACATCGAGAGACATGTCGTCGACCGGGCGACCCCACTTCCCGAAAGCATGAGGCCGTAGAAGACGCCCCCGCGTCGTTCGCCACGTCGAGCACGACGGAGTATGGCAGCACCGCATAACGAAAGCGGGGCAGCTCTCAGGTGGAGAGCCGCCCCGCTTCGACGTCCGACCGATGCTCAGCGGGTGACAGTCCTGCCTGACGAGATCAGGTAGCCGGAGAAGTGATCGACCGTGAACGAGACCTTGTTCTTGTCGAGTTCCACCAGCGTCGGGCGGAACTCGTCGACGGCGGCGAGCGTGCCGTCCAGGCTGAGCTGCGCCTGATCGGCGAAGTACGCGCCTTCGAGCCCACTCAGATCCTTGACCTTGTTCCAGGACGTCTTCTTGAGCTCCTGCACGATCGTCAGGGGGGCGCTGAACGTCGTGCCGTGCGGTCCGAACTCGTAGGCAACCGCATTGCCGGCAAGTGCCGTGACCGTGAACGTCATCGACGACGCGCCATTGAGCGCGTTCGCCGGAACGACCAGCGTCACCCCGGCATCCTTGATCTCGATCGTGCCGCCCTTCTTCGAGATGGTAGCCGATACGGTGATGTTCTTCTTCAACACGTCGGTGCGTTCCAGCACGCCGACGACACTCGAGGAACTGTGCTTCGCCAGGAAGGCATTGAAGTCCATCTTGGGCGAGGCGACAGACGGGCCGGTGGGATCGGCGCTGCAGGCTGCTACCGTGAAGGCCAGCAACGAAAGCGCACGTCGTGAGAGAATGGAGGGGAGCTTCATGGGGGGACATCCTCGGTGCGAAACGCGAGACGAAAGGGAAGAGGGAACGTGCTTGCCTCTCATGCACTCGACATGCCGCGCTAAACCGTTATTTTCCAACATGTTACATGGGCAGCATTCGGTCCAAGTGTCCGGTGTTTCGGTCAGAGTGACCGCAGTTTCGATCGCAGGAGGGTCACCCTGACCGACCGTCGCTTCCGTGATGTTTGTGATCCCCGCCTCATCGCTGCGGCTCCGCCACAGCACTCTGTGGGACAGATGTACCGATCCTGCGATGAGCTAGCGCGGCTAGCGCGGCTGCCGTTGCTCTGCGCGGACTCTCGCACCCAACTCGGCGGTGTCGCCGGCGATCACGAAGTGCAATCGGTCGGGCGAAAGTGTGCGCCCCGCCACCTCGTCGAGCCTCGCCAGCGTCGCGTCGCCGATCGATGCGGCATATCGGGCGAGCGCGTCCTGCCCTAAGCCCGCAAACATCCCCAGGCGCGAGGCCAGGCCGCGCGACGTCGATACCGACTCTGCCACGCCAAATGCGACGAACTGTTGCCCGCGTGAGAGGTCCGTGGGCGTGAGATCCGTGCGAGCGCGCTCGAGCTCCGCACGTAATAGGGCCATCGCCGAGTCGGCCTTCGCGGGATCGGCCTCCGCGCGCATGACGAGCATCCCCTCCGTCGTACCGCCCACGACCTCGGCAGCGGCGCCGTAACTCAGCCCACTCCGTTCCCGCAGCGCCTGATTCAGTCGCGAGGTGAAGGGGCCGCCCAGGAGCGCCGCCAGAATGTCGTGCACGCCCACGTCGCCGCGATTCCGCCCGATGGCGAGCGATCCCGCGCGCAGCGCAGCCTGCGTGGCACCCGGGACGTGCACCATACGCACGCCACCGATGTCGCGCCCGGCACACGAGCTCTTCGCGGCAGGCCCCGGCCGCGAAGCAGTCGTCCGTGGGGCTCCCCGCCACGACCCGAACGCCTTGGCAATGACGATGCGCGCCGAGTCCGCATCGAAGTCGCCAGCGACGATCAGCACCGCGCGATCAGGACGGTAGCGCGCCGCGTGATGCGCGCGTACGCGCGCACTCGTCAGGCGCGTTGTCGGCTGCCCGCCTTTGTGCACGGACGCGCTCCCCAGCACCAGACAGGCGAGCACTCGGTCGGCGATCGCCGCTGCATCACTGCGTTCACTCGTCGTGCGCTCGACCAGCTCGGTGCGGCGCCGCGCAACGTCGGACGTACGCAGCCGCGGGCGGATCGCGAGATCGGCGAGCAGTGCAAGTGCGTTACCGAGTGCCGTGGACGGCCCGTGCATCGACAGCGACATCGCGTCCGGACTCACGTTACTCTCGAGCGCGATCGTCGATTGCGACAATGCCCGATCGATCGACGCCCGGTCGCGCGTCCCGGCGCCGTCACGCAGCACGGCAGCAACGATCGAGGCGAGCGACTCCTCGTCTGGTGACCGATTCTCACCTCGGACCACGAGCGACACATCGACCAGCGGAACACCGCGCATGGGTGCCAGCCAGACGGTGAGGCCGTTCTCCAGTCGCCACTCTCGCACCGCGGGAAGCGAGAACGCTGGAGCCCCCCCGATTGCCGGCGGCAGCGACGGAAGCGGTGCCTGTGCCGCCAGCGGCAGCGATCCGACAGCGACGAACGATGCGGCCAGCAAGCAGGCGCTCCGTCCGCACCGCCTCAGCGGCCGCAGGAAACCGCGCGTCACGGATGGACCGGTACAGCGTTCGAACGCGACGCATCGGCCGAGCCGATGCTCACGCGCGCGTGCGGAGCCAGCAGGTAGCGGCGCACTACGCGCTGCACATCGGTCGCCGACACGCTTGCATAGCGCGCCTGATCGGCCTCGGCATGTGCCGGCCCACCCGCATAGAAACTGTAGTAGTTGAGCAGTTCGGCCCGTTGCATCACGTCGGCATGACGGTCCAGCAGCTGCACGTGCATCGCGCCTCGCGCCTCGCGGAGCTCCAGCGCGGTAGGTCCGTCACGCGCCAGTCGTTCGATCTCGCGCTGGACGCGCCTGCGGGCAGCATCGGGCGCCGCGCCCGGTGCGAGGAAGATCGAGATCACCAGAAATCCAACCTGGCGTGCGCTGTAATGCGCGACCGATACCGCCTGCGCCACGCGCGGCGCCACGCCCGACAGCTCGCTGAGCCGCCCCAGTTCATCGTGCGCCAACAGGCGCGCCACGATGTCGAGCGCCGCATCGTCGTCGCTGAAGGCCGGTACAGTATGCCAGCCCATGAACAGCGCCGGTGCCGCCGGATCGCCCGGCGCAACGATGTTCACGTGCTCCGCCAACCGTGCAGGCACGAGGGTGCGCGGCGTCACCGACGAATCGGACACCACCCCGGCAATCGCTCCGAAGTACTGCTGCACCAGCGCGCGTGCGGAGTCGCGATCGAAGCTGCCCGTCACCACCAGCTCGGCGTTGGCAGGGACGTAGTACAGGCGGGCGAACTCGCGCACGTCATGAAGCGTGAGGCTGTCCAGATCCGCGCTGCGCCCTACCGGATGCCACGCATACGGATGCTCGCGCGGAAAGAGCGCGCCGAGCATCAGCTCGTAGCCTCGGCCGTCGATCGCGCCGTCGACAGTCTCGCGACGCTCGTTGCGCACGATGTCGAGCTGGCGATGGAACGTGGCGGAGTCGATCGTGCCGACTAACGCCTGCATGCGGTCGGCTTCGAGCCAGAGCGCGAGCGGAAGCACGTTGGAGGGCATCCACTCGAAGTAGCTGGTGCGGTCGTGCGTCGTGCTCGCGTTGCTGCGCGCTCCGGCGTCCTCGAGCAGCTCGTCGAAGGTACCACGAGGGGCGTTAGGCGTTCCCGCGAACATCAGGTGTTCCAGCAGGTGCGCGAGTCCGGTGCGTCCGGGGACCTCGTTGGCGGAGCCAACGCGATACCACACGTTGGCCGCCACTATCGAGGTCGACGGGTCGGCATTGAGCGTCACCCGCAGTCCGTTGGGTAGCGTGAACTGCTCGATGTTCCACGCGGGTGCGCGCTGCGCAGTCGCGAGCTGCAGTGGCACGAGCGCGCACACGAAGATTCCCGCTGCGAGCACGGGCAGAAACCGCGTCCGGCGCCCGCCCGCGACGTCAGGCTGCGCTGGCACGGTGGTCGGTCACGTAGGTGAGCCGGGTGGCCAGCAGCTCGTAATGCAGTGCTCGGGCCTCGACGAGGGCGCGGGCCGCCATCTCGGAGGCCTCCGTGACTCCGGTTCGTGCGAGCAGCGGGGCACAGTCGGCGACCAGCCAGAGCTCCGCGTACTTATCGAAGCGCGCCGCCATCGCCACCACCTCCGCGAGGTGACTGTGCGCCCGCTGTACGTCGCCGGCGGCGAGACGCCGCCGCACCTCGAATGACGCGATCAGCTCTCGCCCCTGGTACCACTCCGCGGCCGAGTCCTGCAGCAGTGTCGCCAGGCGCGACGCGTGGTGCGTCACCTCGGCTGGCGCGCCTAACGCCAGCGCCGACAACCCTGCCCCAGCCGTGGCACCGATCTGGATGTCGGTCGCGCCCAACTCCTCGGCCAGCGTGCCCGCCGTGTCGTAGAGCGCGCCCGCCAGCACCACGTCGCCCTGCTCGCGTGCCAGGTGTGCCTGGTTGTAGATGGCGGCGACGCGTCGCAACTCGTTGCGCACCTTGGTGAACAGGCGCAGCGACAACGCGAATGCATCGGCGGCGCGCCCGAATGAGCCGTCGGTCATCAGCAGCGCGCCCAGGTTGAGCATCGCCAGCCCGCCCAAGTCGGGAATGTGGGCCTGCTCCGCCCCTTCGCTCGCACGCCCGTACGCCGCTTCGGCGCGCACCCGGTCGTTCAGTCGTGCGTACGCGATGCCGGAATTGATCATGCAGCGAACCTCACCATAGCGGTCGCCGCGCGACGCATAGATCGCGTGTGCCAGCGCGAAACGTTGGAGCGCCTGGCTCGGCGAGCGCTCCAGGAGCGTCGTCCCCAGTCGTATGAGGGCGTCGGCGCGGAGTACTTCATCCTCTCGACGGTCGGCCAGCTGCAGGGCGCCGTATGCCAGCTTCTCGGCAGCCTCCCAGTCGTTACGACGACTGTGTACTTCCGAGAGCATCAGCGTCAGCACCACCGTCTCGCGTGTGTCGCCGATGGTTCCCGCTTCGGCGAGCAGGATGCGGCAGCGGCGCAGCGTCTCGGCGGGCGTTTCCTTCTGCAGCACGCGGAGCTGCAGATGCACCCGGCGCACGTGCAGCTGCGTCGCTCGCGACAAGCCGACGTTGGCCTCCAGCAGCTCGTCGCACGCCTGTTCCGCCTCTGCGTAGCGTCCGGCGATGCGCGCCACGTCGATCAGGCGCAGCTGTGCCGTGCACCGCTCGTCGGTGGAGGTCGCACGGCGCACCGCGATCCGCAGGGCGATGATCGCGTCGTCGAGTGCGTACACGCTCGACGCGCGCTCCCCGGCCATCATCGCGAAGCGATACGCCGACGCCGTCTCCAGGCTGTGATCGTAGTGGGAGGCGATCTCGGTCAGCGCTTCGGGGCGCCGCTCCTCGAGGATCTGCGCCAGCCGGAGGTGCATCTGTACCACGCGTCGTGGATTGGCGGCGCGTCGGAGCGCATCAGCGAGCAGGGCGTGCGAGAAGGTAAAGCTCGTCCCTTCGCGGCCCGGCGTAGCATGTACCACCAGCGAGGCGAGTCCCTCGTCGAGGGCCGACAGGATCAACTCCTCATCCACGGCGACGGCTTGCTGCAGGATATCGATGTCGAAGGAGCGTCCAATGATCGCCGCGATCGTCAGGATCTTGGCAGCAGATGGCGACAGGTGGCTGAGGCGCCTGACGAGGAGATCCTCGATCGCGGCCGGGAGCCCGAGCGCATCGATCGGCTTCCATTCCCAACGTTCCGCGCCGTACCAGATCGCCCCTTCTTCCTCCAGCATCCGCAGTGCCTGCTCGACAAACAGCGGATTGCCCTCCGTATACGAATAGAGAAAGCGCGCCAGCTCCTCGTCCACCTCGGGTTGGTGCAACACCTTCGACACCCACTCCGAGACCTGCTCCAGCGAGAGCCTCGTCAGCCGCAGCTCGTCGTACCGGGGCGAGCGCGAGAGCCGTCGCCGGTTGGCCTCCACGTGCTCGGCGTCCTCGCGCCGGATCGTGAGGCAGATGAGCAGTCGCTCCTCGCCGAGCTGTGCCTGCAGGTGCTCCAGCGCGTCCCACGACGCGTTGTCGGCCCACTGCACGTCGTCGAGGACGATGACCAGCGTGCGCGAGCGCGACGCCTGACGCACGTACGCCGTGAGCTCGTCCAGCAAGGCGTACTTGCCGCCCGCCGATTCGCCGGCCGCCGTCTCGCCATCCTTGCGCAGCGCGGGAACGAGGCGCCGCAGTTCCGGCCAGTCGTTTGTCGGCACGAGACGCAGGCGGTGAATCTGCTCGACGACGTCGACCCAGAGACCATAGGGTGGACGCACATCAGGCTCGAGCGAGCGCGAGACGACGAACGATCCGGTGCGCAGTCGCACTTCGGGAGCGAGCCGCTCCACCAGCGTCGTCTTCCCCACCCCCGCCTCCCCGAGGATCGCGCAGACCCGTGGCTCGCCGCACGCCGCCGACTCGAGATGCGTGACCAGCCGCCGCAGATCGTCGTCGCGCCCGATGAAGCGCTGGACCTCGAGCCGGGGCGTGTTATCCGTGGCGTCGGCTGACGCGACGGCAACCGAGTTTCGCCCCGAGCGTTTGGCTTCGTACAATGCCCGGTCGGCCGCCGCGAAGAGCGCTTCGAACGTTGTTCCATGAAGCGGCGCCGCGGCGATCCCCGCCGAGAGCGTGACGCTGATATGGCCTTCACTGCCACTGCGCCGCGCGATGTGCCGCCCCTCCAGCTGGACGCGCATACGGTCCACCACTCGGCCGGCCGCCTCCGCCGATGTGTCGGGCATCAACAACACGAATTCGTCGCCGGCATACCGACCCACGACGTCGCCGCTGCGGCTTTCGGTGCACAGGATGGAGGTGATCGTGCGCAGCACCTGGTCGCCCTCGAGATGCCCGAAGGTGTCGTTGACCCGCTTGAACTGGTCGAGGTCGACGACGGCGATGGCCACCGACTCGCCGCGCTCGAGCGCGCGCGCGATCGCTGCCGTCGCGCAGTCGGTGAAGCCGCGGCGCAGCATCAGCCCCGTGAGGTCGTCGATCGCGAAGCCGGCACCATCGTTAGGCGACGCGTCGACAGTGGGCAGCGCCACGGCCGCCGCCGGCTGCCTCGCGACGTGGTCCTCCATCGCCTGCTCAAAGGTCACGAACAGCGCGGGATCGAACTGCCGGCCGACATCGCCACGCATGATCCCCATCGCCTCGCTGTGCGTCAGCGCCTTCTTGTAGCTGCGCTCCGACGTCAGTGCGTCGTAGACGTCGGCCAGGCAGACGACCCGGGCCACCAACGGAATGTCCTCGCCGGCCAGTCCGTCCGGATAGCCGGAGCCGTCCCACGCCTCGTGATGCGACCGCACGATGGGAAGCACGTCCCACGGGAACTCGACCTCCGAGAGCAACTCCACGCCGGCCATCGGATGTCGCTTGATCATCTCCCATTCGTCCTTCGACAGGCGCCCCGGCTTGTTGAGCACCTCGCTCGGCACGTTCAGCTTGCCCACATCGTGCAACAGCGCGCCGATGCGGAACCAGAACAACGCCTTGTCGTCGATCCCGACCAGGGAGGCAAGCCGGCAGGACGTATCGGCGACGCGCTCGCAGTGACCTTGCGTGTAGTGGTCCTTGCTTTCGGTCGATTCGCCCCAGCGCCGGGCGACCTCGACGAACTCCGCCTCGAGCGCATGCGAGTGCCGGGCGATGTCCGCCAGGTCCTGCCGTGCCTGCAGCTGCAGGAAGAGGCGATGGGAGCGATTGAGGCTCTGTAGCGTCTCGCGGTTGCGCCCCTGGGCGCGGAAGAGCAGCGCGCGCTCGCGCTCCACTTCCGCGAGCAGGAGCACGTTGGTACGCGCCTCCGCGATCTCGAGCGCCTTGGCGAAATGCGCTTCCGCCGCCTCGTGTTCTCCGAGATCGCGCGCCACCATCCCCGACAGCTTGTGGGCGTCGGCCTGTGCCGCCACCGCGCGACGCTCGGTCGCGACGTCGAGCGCTCGTGCGCACGCCTTCTCGCCGGCTTCGAGGTTCCCGCGACTGACGGCGAGCGCCGCGAGGTTCACCTGGATCTGCGTCCCCGCGTCAAGGTCCCCGACCAGCTCCGCGATCAGCAGCGCCTCCTGGAACGAGACCTCGGCCTCCTGCCACGCTTCGCGCCGAGTGTGCAGCAGACCGAAGTTGTTCAGGGCGACGCAGATGTCGTGCGGCAGGTCGAGTGTGCGATACTCGCGCAGGCTGTTCTCGTAATAGCGCTGCGCCTGCTCGAAGTCTCCGCGCACGGAGGCGATGACACCGAGGTTGAGCGCCGTCATCGCCGCCAGCTTGGCCTCGCCCGCCAGGATCGCGTGCTCTCGCGCCCGCAGGTAAAGACGACGCGCCTCGTCGAGGTCGCCCTGCTGCCAGCGGATGATCGCCAGGAGATTGGTCCCGTGGCCCGTTCCCGCGGCATCGCGGTGCGCCTCGGCGACCGCCAGCGACGCGGTCAGGCAGTCGAGCGCGTCGTCGAATCGCGCGTCGCCCTGATACGTGCGGGCAATCCATCGCAGGATCGACGCGGCGAGCTGCGGGGCCCGTGTGGCGTCCAGCGCATGGAGCGCCCGCTCGTAGGTGACGCGCGCCTCGTCACGTTGGCCAAGCCGCTCCAGGTCGTGTGCCTGGTCGATCAGCTGCTCGGCGATGCACTTCGTGTCGCCCGTCACAACGGGCGCTGGGTGCAGGGGCCGGGGGCTCGACGGACTGGCACTGCTGGACAACGGAGAGTTGGACGGGGTGAGCGGTTACGCACAACGCCCTCGCCGGAAGGGCGAGTCGTGGTAGCATGAAGACGACTCAGAGCAGAGGGAGCCACCGGCGACGCGGCATCGTGTTGTGGGGCACCGCATCTATGTCCCCGGCGACCGCCACTGACATGAGCGGGCGCTCACCCAAAACCAGACTGAGGTCGCGGACCACCTGCTCTTCGGCGTGCCCCCGTACGCGTGCGGCAGCGTCGCCTCCCTCGGGGTACGCATCCGCGGAATACCCTACGTGTCGTGCTGGGCATGGCGGTGCCCGCTCGATTCATTGTTCGCCCTCTCTTCCGGCCCGCTGCACCCGACTAGCTGACCTGACCGCGAGCGACGGAGGAGAGCGCGGGCCAGCACCGCGCGGGTCCGACGACGGTCCTCGCGGTTGGGGAGCGCTAATCCGCCCGTCGTGCAGCACGCCGCGCACGCCGCGACGATGAGCATGCCCTAACAGTTGTCTGCGGGCATTCAGCCAGACTCCTACATCTCCGATACTCCCCCAGGACAGGCCGTCACCCACACCGGGGAGAGGCCGCGCGCGCGCAGCTCGTCCCGGGGGGTTCAGCATGCAGGCACACACACGACTTTGGACCGTCGCCTCCGGCTGGGACATCCCGGCATCGCCGGTCCCGCCGGGTGCTACGCTCATCCTCGCGTTTGGCGGAGGCGCTGCGCTCTTGCAGCCCGGCGCGCTTCGCCAGCTGGAGGAGCAGTATGTGGGAGCCGTCATCGCTGCCGCCTCGACTGCGGGCGAGATCCTGGGCGAATCGGTCATCGACGACTCGATCGTCGCTCTGGTGATCTACTTCGCTACCACGCGCGTACGCGCAGCGGTGGTGGCGATCGGCGATGCCGAGTCCAGCGATGCCATCGCCGCACGTCTGGCAGCCGAGATCGAGCTCGAGGGGCTCGCTCATGTGCTTGTCCTCTCGGATGGACTGCTGGTGAACGGGTCGGCGCTCGCCCGCGGCCTCGCCGATCGATTGCCCGAGGGCGTCGCGGTGACAGGCGGACTTGCAGCCGACGGAGATCGCTTCGAGCGCACGTACGTGGGGTTGGGCAGCGATGTGAGCGTCGGCGGCGTGGTCGCGGTCGCGCTCTATGGAGCGTCGCTGCGCGTAGGTTTCGGATCCGTCGGCGGGTGGGACAGCTTCGGCCCCGAACGAGTCGTCTCCCGCAGCGCCGGCAACGTCCTGCACACGCTGGACGGCGAGCCGGCGCTCACTGTGTACAAGCGCTATCTGGGACACGCCGCCGCCGACCTCCCCGCGAGCGCGCTCCTCTTTCCTCTGGCGCTGTCGCGAGACGATGGCCTGCCACCCGTCGTGCGCACGATCCTCGGCATCGACGAAGCGACTGGGACCATGACCTTCGCCGGCGATGTGCCGCAGGGCGCGGGGGTGCGACTCATGCGGGCGAACTTCGACCGGCTGATCGACGGCGCGGAACTCGCCGCCTCCTCGGCCCGCGCGCACCTCACGGTCCCGGCATCGGTCGCGATCCTGGTGAGCTGTGTCGGACGGCGGCTCGTGCTCAAGCAACGCATCGAAGACGAGATCGACGGGGTCCGCCGAGTGCTCGGACCGGCACCGGTGATCGCGGGATTCTATTCGTACGGCGAGATCACGCCTGTCGCCCCGGGTGAACACTGCGAACTGCACAACCAGACGATGACCATCACGACGCTGGCCGAGGTGTAGAGATGCACTCGCTGCTCGCGCGCCAGATGCGCAAGGCCGGCATCGCTGCACCACCCGATTCGGCCCCCGTGTTGGAGCTGCTGGCCCTGGTCGAAGAGGCCTATGCGTCGCACGACATGGACCGCCAGCAGATCGAGCATTCGCTCGAGGTCG